>JAVHVL010000513.1:0-3965 GCA_032160565.1 Pseudonocardiales bacterium
GGTCGGCTATCGATGTCGCGCAGCTGGAAGGCGCGCTCGAAGTCTCGGACGTCAAGCAAGCGCTGCGCAGCATCACCGACGAAGCGCTTGCCCTGGGTGTGTTCGGGGTGCCGACCATTGCCGTCGGCGGAGAGCTGTTCTGGGGCGATGATCGTCTCGATGAAGCCGCCGATGCCGTTCTCGAGCATCAGAACGGCTGACGCTCATTCCGGCGGCAGCTCGCCGCGGGGCGCGAGATCGATCTCCAGCTGGCGCGGGGATGGGCGCAGCGGCTCGGCCGTCTGGCGCGGTCGGCCGCGCTTGGCCCAATGCCCGACGACCTCGCGACTGCGGCAGCTGTAGAAGTTGACGCGCCTGTCCGTGGGCTGCAGCGCAAGGCCTCCCGGAGCCGGACCCGTGACGACGGCGTGGAAGCGCCGTCCCTTGTGATCAACCTCGACGATGTCGCCGGTTTGGATGCCCTCGAGCCTCATGAAGCTCCGAACTCCAGCAGGATTGCCGGCGCGACGCCGTTTCGGGGACGATCCGGCGACCGGTGCGGCATGTCACCAGTCCCGGCGCTTGCGAGCGCCGAGGACGTAGGCTTTCTCGGTGCGCTGGCTCATTGACGGGATGAACGTGATCGGGACGCGTCCGGACGCGTGGTGGAAGGACCGCCATGGCGCGATGATCCGCCTGGTGGACATGCTCGAGCGCTGGGCTGCGGAGAGCGGCGAGGAGGTCACGGTGGTCTTCGAGCGGCCCCCGCGACCGCCGATCCGCTCGACGGTCATCGAAGTCGCGCATGCTCCACGCCCACGCCGTGACTCGGCTGACGACGAGATCGTACGGCTCGTGGTCACCGACTCCGAGCCAGGCGCCGTGCGCGTGGTCACATCGGACCTGTGGCTGGTCGACAGGGTACGCGCGGTGGGCGCGACGGCAGAGCCATCTGGACCCTTCCGGACGCTGATCGAAGGCTATTGATGGCGCCGCCGACGACACGCTATGCGCGCAGCGGGGACGCGAGCATCGCCTACCAGGTAATCGGTGAAGGCGGGCTGGACCTGCTGTTCCTGACTGGCTGGATCACGCAGATCGAGCAGCTGTGGGAGGCGCCCGCCAACCGTCGCTTCCTCGAGCGGCTCGCTGCCTTCGGCCGGCTGATCCTGTTCGACAGTCGCGGCACGGGGCTCTCGGACCGGGTCCTCGTCGAGTACACCGCAGAGCAGGAGGAGCAGGACGCGATCGCGGTGCTTGACGCGGCGGGCAGCGAACGGGCCGCTGTGATCACCTATTCGGTCGGGGGGCTCGTCGGAGCGCATCTTGCAGCCGAACGCCCCGACCGCATCGGCGCGCTGATCATGTACGCGTCCCTCGCTCGCACCTCGTGGGCGCCCGACTACGACTGGGCGATGAGGACCGAGGACCGCGAAGCGCTGATCGAGAGCAACATGACGACCTGGGGTGAGACCAACGGCGCGGCGATGTCGCTGTTCGCGCCGTCGATGGCCGAGGACCTGGCGCTCGCGGAGTGGTTCTCGCGCCTGCAGCGCCTGGCCGCAAGCCCCAGTGAGGCGCGCATCATCTTCAGGGCGATGATCGACCTCGACGTCCGCCACGTCCTGCCCCGCATCCGTGTGCCGGCGCTGATCATGCATCGTCCACGAGAGCTCGTCTGGGACGTGCGCCACTCACGCTATCTCGCGGAGCACATCGCGGGCTCGCGCTATGTCGAGCTCGAGGGAACCGACTCGTTCCCGTTCGTAGGCGACAGCGACGCGATCGTCGAAGAGATCGAGGAGTTCCTCACAGGCGTGCGCAGCGGCGGCGAACTCACCCGGGCCCTGCTCACCGTTATGTTCACCGACATAGTCGACGCCACCGCTCATGCCGCCGCGGTTGGCGATCGCCGCTGGCGAGATCTGCTCGCACGCCACGACCGGGACGTGCGCCGCGAGCTGACCCGGTTCGCAGGGCATGAGGTCAAGACGGTCGGCGACGGCTTCCTGGCGACGTTCGTTGGTCCGCCGTCAGCCGCACTGCGCTGCGCGCTCGCCCTCACCGATGCGGCACGAGAGGTTGGCATTGAGATGCGCGTCGGCATGCACACCGGCGAGTGCGAGCTGATCGGGGACGACGTCGGCGGGATGGCCGTTCACATCGCGTCCCGAGTGTGCGGGCTTGCCGGTGGAGGCGAAGTGCTCGTGTCTGGGACGGTGTTCGGGACGGTCGTGGGCGGCCCGTTCACCTTCGAGGACCGCGGCTTTCACGACCTGAAGGGCGTTCCCGGGCGCTGGCCGCTGTTCGCACTCGGCCGCTGATCGCCGCGCCCAGTGGCGGCCCGGGTCGGGCGCGGAGCCGATAAGCGGTCCCGCGCCGGACCTCAGGTCTAGTAGGCCCTGGCCTTCACCTCGATCGGTTCTTCGGAGATGATCGCCGCTTTGTCTTTCAGGCCTGACTGTTCGACCGACGTGCCCGACCCGTTCGTGAGCGTCGTGCTGAGGACATCTTTCGGTTCTTCTTCAAACCCTTCCGGCGACTGCAGGCCTTTCGCCGCTTTGAACGTCAGACTCGATTTGACCGTTGTTTTGTTGAGCGCCGTGACCGAGCCGATCACGGAGCCGTCCACCGTCTCTGAAAGTCCGCCGCAGGTGAACGTCATCACGTGCGCGCCCGACGTCGCCGGCTTGTAATCGAAGCCGGCTATCGGTTTCAGGGGTTCGGTGTCTTTGATGAAGCCCAGCGTGCCAGCAAGCGACGAGGTACGGATTTCGCCCGGGCTCGCCGAGGGGCTCTGACAAGGAACGGCGGCGCTTTCGCAACCTGTGAACGTAAAGGATGCGGTCTCCGTCTTCACCCCCGTGTATTCACCCTGGCTTGAGCCGGACGTGCAGACAACTTTCGTTTTGCCGACCGTTTCCAGCGTTGTCACGCCGATGGTGCCTGTGAATTTGGGGTTCGGCCCCGGGCCGGCCGCCCATTCGTACTTGCCGGGTTTGAGGCTTTCCACCGCTTCGGTCACACAGTTCGAGCTCGAGTACTTGCCGCCGTAGACGACGATTTTGCCTTCTTTCACACCTACCACTTTGGTGCAGCGCCCGAGCAACGGGATTTCCTGCTCCGTTTTCACGATCCTGGCTTCCGCCTGTTCGAGCGTGCCGTTCATGATGGCGTGGTTCGTCCCTGCCGCCGCAGGGAGGCCGGCTTTCAGGTCCACCGAAGGATCGACCACCAGTGACAGGATGCCGGCGCAGCCGTTGACGCCGGGTGCCGAGAAGGCATTGTCGACTAGCGTATTTTCAGTGGCTCCGAGGATCCGACCTTCATCCTTGATCAGCGCTTTGCCGAATTTGCCGCTGATCGGTTGATTGGGCGGTGGCGGATTGGTTGTTCCGTCGGTCAGGTTGAGCGTCACGGGTTCCGAGCTCGAGCCTATGAAGCACGCGTTTCCGAGCAGCAGATTGTCAAGTTTCACCTTCAGCGGCAGGTTCACGAGCGGTCCCGCGCCGCCGAGGTTTTTCAAGTCCAGATGCGCTGGGCCGGCGAGTTCGGCGGTTGCCGTGACTTCGGTGAGGTTGCCGAGCAGTTCGATGCCGAGCAGCCCACCCGGAATTTTGAGCGGCGTTTTCGAGAGGGTGTTCCCGTCGGTGGCGCCGACCAGTTCATGCGTTTTCGGGTTGAATCCTCCCTGCAGGAGGATTTCTTTGTCGATCGTGACTGTGTTGCTGCCGATCTTGAACTCCCCGCTCGTCACGCTCGAGACGAGGCACTCGGTGACCCCGGGCGTGTTGACAGGGCACTTGGCGAACGGAGCAAACTCGTGCTGGAACGAGGCCGGTGCCGGCGAAGCCGCGGCCAGCATCGCGAGCAGCGCTGCCAGCGCCGCCGCGGTCGAGACGACAACCCTACGAAACCAGGTGAGGCGCGCGACGGACTGCTCGATCATCCCTCTCATCCCTCTCTCCTTGCGCTAGGTGCCGCTG
>JAVHVL010000527.1:0-2967 GCA_032160565.1 Pseudonocardiales bacterium
CGACCGTCGATTCGCCCGAACCCGGTGATCAGCTCCGCCGCGAACAGCGGCTTGACCTCGAAGAAGGAGTCGGCGTCGACCAGCCCGTCGATGATGTCGTGCATGTCGAACGGAACGGACTCGTCGACCGGCACGCAGTCGTCCGGGAGGTCCCGTGCCGTTGCCGCCGCGGCGGCGTCCGGCGCCGGCTCGCGCCAGCAGGTGGGCAGGTAGGAGAAGAACAGCTTCGCCTGCTCCAGCGCGTCCTCGTCGTCGACGGCCAGGTTGTCGCCGCACCCGGAGACGGTGGCGTGCATGCGCGCGCCGCCCATCTCCTCGAGCGACACCTTCTCCCCCACCACCATCTCGGCCATGCGCGGCGAGCCGAGGTACATCGACGCGTTGCCCTCGACCATGATCACGACGTCGCAGAAGGCGGGGATGTACGCGCCACCTGCCGCCGACGGCCCGAACAGGCAGCAGATCTGCGGCACCTTGCCGGACAGCGCCACCTGGTTGTGGAAGATCCGCCCGGCGCCGCGGCGCCCCGGGAACAGCGCAACCTGGTCGGTGATGCGCGCCCCGGCCGAGTCGATGAGCCAGAAGATCGGCAGCTCCTCGGTGAGCGCCCGCTCGGTCACCCGGATGATCTTCTCCACGGTGCGCGCGCCCCACGAGCCGGCCTTCACCGTCGGGTCGTTGGCGACGACGAGCGCCGGCCGGCCGTCCACGAGCCCCTGGCCGGTGACGACGCCGTCGGCCGGCAGCCCCGTGCCGAGCGCGTTCGCCAGCTGCCCGTCCTCGACGAAGGTGTCCGGATCGAACAGCAGCGCGATGCGGTCGCGCACGTAGAGCTTGTGCTGGGCAGCCAGCTTGGCGGCCGCCCGCTCCGGCGCGGAGAGGGTGGCTTCCCGGGCAGTGATGATGTCCTTCTCGCTCATCAGGCCACCCTGGCACGGCTGGGGTGCCGCGTCATGAGACCCCCAGGCCGAGTCCGCGGGCGATGAGGATCCGCTGCACCTCGGACGTCCCCTCGCCGATCTCGAGGATCTTCGCGTCACGGTAGAAGCGCGCGACGGGGAACTCCTCCATGAAGCCGTTGCCGCCGAACACCTGAGTGGCCGTGCGGGCGGCCGTGACAGCGGCCTCGGTGGCGTACAGCTTGGCGATGGACGCCGCCTGCTTGATCTCGGCGGCGCCGCGCCCGCTGTCCTTCAGCCAGGCGGCCTTGTACGTCAGCAGGCGGGCGGCTTCGACGGACACCGCGAGGTCGCTGAGCTGGAAGGCCACGCCCTGACGCGAACCGATCGGCGCGCCGAAGCTCTGCCGCTCCTTCGCGTACTTCAGCGCCAGGTCGAGGCAGCCCTGCGCCAGCCCGACAGCGAGCGCGGCAATCCCGATGCGGCCGTCGTCCAGCACAGCGAGGAACTGCTTGAAGCCGCGGCCCCGCTCGCCGAGCAGGTTCTCCTCCGGCACGCGACAGTCGTCGAAGGTCAGGCCGTGTGTATCGGAGATGTGCCAGCCGAGTTTGTCGTACGGCGGCTCGACGACCAGGCCAGGCGTACCGGAGGGGACCAGCAGCGCGGAGATCTCCTCCGGTCCGGTCCTTGCGGTGACCGTGATGACGGACGTGATCTCGGTGCCCGAGTTGGTGATGAACGCCTTGGCGCCGTTGATCGTCCAGCTGCCGTCGGCGAGCGTGGCGCGCGTCTTGGTGGCGCCGGCGTCCGAGCCGGCTTCGGGCTCGGTCAAGCCGAAGGCGGCCAGCGCCCGGCCGGTGACCAGGTCGGGGAGCCAGCGCTGCTTCTGGGCGTCGGTGCCGTAGGTGAGGATCGGGTTGATGCCGAGGCCGACGCCCGCCTCGAGCGTGACGCCGATGGACTGGTCGACGCGCCCCAGCTCCTCGATCGCCACGCACAGCGACGTGAAGTCCGCGGCCGAGCCGCCGTACTCCTCCGGCACCATCAGGCCGAACAGCCCGAGCTCGCCCATCTTGGCCACCACGTCCAGCGGCAGGTGGTGGTCGCGGTCCCACTTCGGCAGGTGCGGTGCCAGCTCCGCCTCGGCAAAGTCCCGGACCACCCGGCGGAAGGATTCGTGCTCGGCGGACAACTCGAACATCTCGGTGCTCCCTGCTTCGGACTGCTCTGCGTAGCAATTGCGCTGCTTCTGCTTGATCGGCCTGCTTGACGTTAACGTCAACGTCAACGATCCTAACCCTGTGCCGACCGAACTGGAAGCCGCCCGAACCTGGACGGTGGGCAAGCTCGCCGAGGAGCTCGGCGTCACCACGCGGACGCTGCGGTTCTACGAGGCCGAAGGGCTGATCACGCCGCGCCGGGTGGGCACCAACCGGATCTACAGCCAGCGCGATCGAGCTCGGCTGCGGCTGATCCTGCGCGGCAAGAGGTTGGGCATGACCCTCGGCGAGTGCCGCGAGATCGTCGACATGTACGACGGCGCCGCGTCGTCGGAGAAGCGGCAGCTGGAGATGTTGCTCGCCCGCCTGGACGACATCGCCGCCGACCTGCGCGCCCGCGAGCAGGATCTGCACCGCACCCTCGCCGAGGTCGACGACGTGGCCGCGAAGTGCCGCGACCGGCTGGGCGAACTGCGCGCCAAGCACTGAGCGCCCCGCGCCTGTGGTCGGAGCGCGGCTCAGGACGAAGGTCACTTGCACCTGATGTGAGCTAAGTGTTAATTTTTGCTTGACCGTCTCGGGTGTTTGGGGGAGGCGGTCGATGCGGGGAGCCTCGACGGCACAGCACACGGCGTGTCGTCATGACTCACCAGGACGGCACGAATGTTCACCCCCCTGCGATCCCTCACGTTTGCGCTGGCCGCTCTCGCCGTACTCGGCACGGGCACCGCCCTCGCGGCATCTGCGCCTGAGACGAGTCCAGCGGCGACCACTTCGGCAGCCTCAGCAGCGGCAGCCGGCTCCAGCGCATCGGCGGCGGCCGGCTCCAGCGCATCGACGCATGCCGC
>JAVHVL010000594.1:0-3393 GCA_032160565.1 Pseudonocardiales bacterium
GGCTCCCTTCGGCGACGTCGGCGTTGAGATCGTCCAGCTCGGCCGGGTCGAGCCAGCGGTGCGCGACCGCCACGCGGCCGGTACCGGTCAGCTCCCAGCCATCTCCGGATTCGCCGCTGCCCTCGCCTTGGGGGAGCCGATCGACGATGCCGTACACGTAGAGGCAGCGTTGTGGTAGCGCGTCCTGCTTGAGCTGCTCAGCTGTCGTCATGATCGCCCCCCGCCGGGACTGGCGTTCGGTCCGGATCGCTCGAACTGCGCGCCGCGGAGCGCGAGCCGTCGCCGTCACTGCGCCCCGCCGCGGAACGGCTGCCGTCGCCGCGCTCCAACTCCGCGACTCGTGCGCGCAGCTCGCGGTTCTCCTCCTCGCTGCGACGCGCATCGGAGTTGTAGAACGGATCGCCGGTCCACCAGTCGATCCCCATCTCCCTCGCGGTGTCGGCAGAGGCGATGAGCAGGCGCACCTTCAACGTCAGCAGCTCTATGTCGAGCACGCTCACACCGATGTCGCCGACGATCACCACACCCTTGTCCAGCACGCGCTCGAGCACATCGGCGAGGGATTCCGGACCGGGTGATCGGCGCATCGCCTGGCCGCCACCCCCGATTCGGGTGACACCTGCCCCGATGTTGGACTGCGTCATGTGCTCCCACCCTGGCGTTAGTTGATGGCGCTGCTTTATCGGCTGTCTGTCGAAGCTCGCGTGTAGCGGCGGATGCGCTCGTACCCGCGCAACTGACCTTCCGAGGTCGCGTCGACGCGATACGTCGAGAGCACGCTGGTCGTCGACGGGACCCGCTCCACGTCCACGACCTCGACCAAGATCGACCAGCCGTCTTCGGTCGGGCGCAAGCCGGAGACCTGCTCGGGCTCCTGCCCGCTCAGCTCTGCGAACTGGCGCACGGCCTCGCGGACGAGCGACGCGATCCCGTCGCTCGACGGATTCTTGCCTCGGTTCGAACTGTTAGCCGACGCCACGGTCAGTCACCACGACATCACGGTGCTTTACCGCTGCATGCAGATGGACTGCGGTGTGCCGCTTGGCTGAGTGTGCCGGCGGGCCATCGTGCTCCATGCGGGGAGGTTGCCCGCCCGCAGAGTTGACCTAACACGGTTTTCAAGATCGCTTAACGGGGTTTTGAGAGCGGCGCCGGTGTGGGTAGATACCGGGGCGCCCGCAGTCGTCGAGAGGGAGCGATCATGTCGGAGATGCAGATGCAGAAGGAGTTGGAGCGGCGCCTCACGCTGCACGACCGGTACTACGGGATGTTGCTGGACAGGGTCCGCGAGGACCGGTACCCGAGCAGCCAGATGCTGGACATGCTCGAAAAGGGCATGGTCGGGCACGAGCGGGAGGAGCTCGTCGACGTTCTCCTGGAAAAGGTCGAGGCGGACCGCTATCCCAGCATTGAGATGCTCAGGCGCATCGCCAGAATTGCCAGCTTGGGCGGCGGGCGGAACGCAACGGGCTGAATGCGGCAACGGGCTGAATGCGGCAACCAGTGCCGGACAGCGCCATCACCCGGCCGGTATCCCACACGGCATTCGTGCGATCCCGGTCCGCGTATCATCCCTGGGAAGATGATCTTGAGCCGCTCGCATTGTGACGGAGCCTCCTCGTGCGCGGACGCGCGACCGGCGTGGGCGCTCGTGACCGTGGTTGTCCTCGCCCTGGTTTGCCTCGTCGCCGGGTGGCGCCTGGCCGCCCGCGCGCGTCGCGCGAGGGGAGTTGCGCTGCCGATCTCGGCCGCTGCGGTCGTCGCGATTGCGTTCTTCGCGATCGCACTGTTCGCGTCGGCGCTTCGGCACTACGGGGGCTTTGCGGTGGTCGGTCAGGGCGGCTCCGCGTATCGATGTGGTCCCTGGTACCTGGAGATCGGGAACAACGGGGCCGACCCGACGTCCACGGATCTTGTGCCTGCATCCCAGTGCCAGGCAGCCGCCAGACGCGCAGTCGGGGCCGCGGTCTCCGAATCGGCTTTGCTCGGTCTCGCCGCCGGGTGCGTAGCTGTCACGTGGATCGCCGTGCGTCGGCGACGATCAACAGGGCAGGATCATCGCGTTTCGACGGAACCGCCCCGGACATGAGTTCTCCGAGTGTTTACGGCCTTGCCATCTGGTGCGTCTGCTGTGACCGGACTGTGTTGGCTAGCGTGGCGCGCATCCATCCGAGACTCAGCTGAGGGAGCTTCTACATGCGTCACATGGCTCTACTTGCCGCGCTGAGCGTGGTTGCGGTTGGCGGTGCCGTCGGGTCGGTGAGCGGTGCGGCCGCGGCCACACCCGGATCCGGAGCGCCGCACGGGCCGCTCGGCGACTACAAGCACCTGGTCGTGATCTACGAGGAGAACCACAGCTTCGACAACCTGTACGGCCTGTGGGGCAACGCGGGTCAGCAGAAGGTCGACGGCCTGCCCCAGGCCCAGGCCGGCACCACGCAGGTGGACCAGTCGGGCGCCCCGATCGGCTGCCTGCTGCAGAATGACGCCAACCTCGTCGCGACCACGACACCGGTCAAGTGGCTGGACGGGTCCACGCATCCGGGGCTGCAGTCGCCGGTGTGCTCCGCCACGTCGCCGCCCGGCGCGGCGTTCGACAGCCACTTCGCTTCCAGCGCACCGTTCTCGATCAACGACTACGTGACGGCGACGGACAAGACGTGCGCCCCGCCGACCGTGTTCGCGGCGAACGGGGTGGAGAAGGGCGACCCCGCGGGGCTGCCGGGCGGGTGCACCCGCGACATCGTGCACCGCTTCTACCAGGAGCAGTACCAGCTCGACGGCGGCAAGCAGGATCGCTACTCCACCGGCAGCGACGCCGCCGGCCTCACCCAGGGCTACTACGACACCACCCAGCTGCCGGTCTACGAATACCTGCACGGCGCAGGTGCGCCGAACTACGTGATCGCGGACAACTTCTTCCAGGCTTCCTTCGGCGGCTCGTTCCTCAACCACCAGTACCTCGTCGCCGCACAGGCGCCGCAGTGGGACACGTCCCAGAAGCCGGTGCCGGCAGGCAAGAACAGCGTGCTGGACGCGGCCGGGTTCCCGAACAAGAGCTACCCGCTGTACAGCCCGGATCCGAACGCCGCCTACACCGATGGCCCGCTCACCCAATCATGCGGGCTGCCCCGCACGGTGGCCGGCTTCGCCTGCGGCAACTATGCGGTGAACACCATGCAGCCGTCGTGGCAGCCGAGCGCCGGCGGATCGAACGTGCTGCCCGGGATCAACGACGTCGATCCGTCGAAGCCGTTCTACGAGACGAACATCGGTGACGAGCTGTCGGCGAAGAACGTCTCGTGGAACTGGTTCGCCGGCGGATGGAACGACGCCGACGCCGGCCACCCGGACCCGCTGTTCCAGTACCACCACCAGCCGTTCAACTACTTC
>JAVHVL010000604.1:0-2660 GCA_032160565.1 Pseudonocardiales bacterium
CGCGCTCCGGGGCGTCGTGGTCATCGCGCTCCGGGGCGTCGTGGTCATCGCGCTCCGGGGCGTCGTGGTCATCGCGCGCTCCGGGCCGTGCGGCAGGCGGCCACGAACCGGTCGGCGATGCCGGGAACGCCGGCCCAGTGCAGGTGCAGGTAGGAGGCGTGCACGTTGCGGTCGACGAAGCCTTCGGCCACCGTCGCGTTGTCGGCGCGCCACTGCCAGGCCGGCTGGCCCCCCGCGCTCGGCGCGCAGGCGGTGCGGTGGAACTCGTGGCCGTGCACGCGGGCCCCCTCGGCGACCAGCGCCGAGCCGCCGGGGGCGACGGCCTCGCGGTAGCCGAGGGTGAGGCGGTCGGTCATCGCCGCGTCGACGTCGAGGACGCCGCACATCGGCCGGCCGTCGAGGGATTTGCCGAGGTAGAGCAGACCGGCGCACTCCGCCGCGATCGGGGCCCCGGATCGCACCAGCTCGGCGACGGCCGTGCGCATTGCGGTGTTGCCGGACAGCGCGTCCGCATGCGTCTCCGGGAAGCCGCCGCCAATCACCAGGCCGTCGACGTCGGCGGGGAGTTGCTCGTCGCGGACCGGGTCGAAGCGCACCACCTCAGCACCGCCGCCCTCGAGCAGTTCGGTCTGCTCCGTGTAGCCGAAGGTGAACGCTGCACCACCCGCGACGGCGATGCGCACCGGTCGTCCCCCCGATTGTGCAACGCCGGTCGGCATGCCGCCGCGCATCGTGGCCGGATCGGCGGCGAGCGGGGCCGCGGTGCGGGCGAGCCGGAGTACCGCGTCCAGGTCCACGCCGGCGCCGACCACTTCGCCGAGCGCGGCGACGGTGCGCTCGGCGTCCGCGGAGCGCTCGGCGGCCGGGATCAGCCCGAGGTGTCGCGACGGCGTGACGAGTTCCTCGTGCCGGCGGATCGCGCCCAGGACCGGCACGCCGGTCTCCTGCAGCGCAGCGGTGAGGATCTCGGCATGCCGGGCCGAGCCCACCCGGTTCAGGATGATGCCGCCGAGATGCACGGCGGGGTCGAACGTCGCGAAACCGTGCACCAGCGCGGCGACGGACCGCGCCATGCCCATGGCGTCCACGACCAGCACCACCGGCGCTTGCAGCAGGGCGGCGACATGCGCCGTCGAGGCGAAGCCGGGGCGCCCGGTCGCGCCGTCGAACAGCCCCATCACGCCTTCCACGATCGCGAGGTCCGCCGGCGCCGGAGTGGTCGCCCCGTGCACGAACAGCGGCGCGATCAGCTCCGCACCCACCAGCCACGGGTCGAGGTTGCGGGCGGGCCGTCCGGCGGCGAGGGCATGGTAGCCGGGGTCGATGTAGTCCGGCCCCACCTTGTGACCGGATACGGCGAGGCCACGGCCGCGGAACGCGCGCAACAGCCCGGTGGCCACCGACGTCTTGCCGTGGCCGCTGGCCGGCGCCGCGATCACAACGCGTGGGATCCCTACCATTCGATGCCGCGCTGCCCCTTCTGGCCGGCGTCCATCGGGTGCTTGATCTTCGTCATCTCCACGGCCAGATCCGCGGCCTCGATCAGCGCGGGGTCGGCGTTGCGGCCGGTGATGATCACGTGCTGGTGCCCCGGGCGCCCGGCCAGCGTGTCGAGCACGTCCGCGACGTCCACCCAGCCCCACGTCATCGGGTAGGTGAACTCGTCGAGGACGTAGCAGCCGTACTTCTGCGCGGCGAGGTCACGCTTGATCTGCTCCCACCCCTCACGCGCGTCAGCGGCCGACTTCCCGGCATCCTCGTCCGGACGCTCCCGCTGGATCCAGGACCAGCCTTCCCCCATCTTGTGCCAGTCGACGGGTGCGCCCTCACCGGTCTGCTCGTGCAGCCGGCCGAGCGCGCGGAAAGCGGACTCCTCGCCGACGCGCCACTTCGCGCTCTTGACGAACTGGAAGACGCCGATCGGCCAGCCCTGGTTCCACGCGCGCAGCGCCAGCCCGAAGGCGGCCGTGGACTTCCCCTTCATCTCGCCGGTGTGCACGATCAGCAGCGGCCGGTTGCGACGCTGCCGGGTGGTGAGGCCGTCGTCCGGGACGGTCGTGGGCTGGCCCTGGGGCATCAGGCCACCTGCTTCAGCGCGCGCACGGAATCCGCGATCTCACCCGCGGCCAGCTCGCCCAGCTGCAGGCAGCTGCCGCCGAGCGCGTCGGCGAGGCGTGCGGCCAGGCCGAGCCGCACGTGCCCGGCCTCGCAGTCGATGACGACGCTGGCCACCTGGGTCCGGGCGAGCAGCGCGGCGGCCGGCTGCGGGTCACCGCCTGAGGTGTGCCGGCCGTCGGTGACTACCACGACGAGCGGCCGCCGCCGCGGATCGCGCAGCCGCTCCCGCGCCAGGGTGTCGTGCGCCTTGAGCAGGCCGGCCGCAAGCGGCGTGCGCCCTCCGGTGGGCAGCACGGTCAGCCGAGCCGCCGCGGCCTCCACCGATGACGTCGGCGGCAGCAGCAGCTGGGCGTCCGCGCCGCGGAAGCTGATCAGGCCGACCTTGTCGCGGCGCTGGTAGGCGTCCAGCAGCAGTGACAGCACGGCACCCTTAACCGCGCCCATCCGCTGCTTGGCGGCCATCGAACCGCTGGCGTCGACGAGGAAGAGGATCAGGTTGCCCTCGCGCCCCTCGCGCCGCGCCTCGCGGAGGTCGTCGCGGC
>JAVHVL010000624.1:0-8881 GCA_032160565.1 Pseudonocardiales bacterium
CCTGCGGACCTGGACAGCTACCTGCGCGCGCACGTCAGCGGCTCGACGTCGAAGGACGAGGCCGTCTTCACCGCCGTCGGCGACATGCTGCGCGGCGGCCTGGCTCCCGCGCACCTGCGCGCGGCAGCGATCCGGGTGCTCGAGCACACCGGCCACGTCACGGCGACCAGCGCGCTCGACACCCTCGGGCGGCCGGCCATCCAGATCACGTTCGCGGACGCGGCGAGCCGGCCCGGCGAGGATCAGGCGCTGCTGTTCGACCCGGAGCGGATGCCCGAAGGGCTGCACGTCGAACTGCCCTACGCCGGGCCGCTGAGTCCTGTTCCGGCGCGCTACCGTCACAAGCGGTGGTGACCGCTGCGCGTCGGCCGAAGGAGTTGCGCCGTGACGGATATCGAATCGTCCTCGATCGTCTCGATACTTCGAAGTGATCATCGGTCGATAGCGAACGCGCTGGATGACGACCGCCTTCCGACGCCGAGCGAGGACGGCCGCGCCCTGCGCGAGGAGCTGGTCGCCGAGCTGGTTCGGCACTTCGTCGCAGAGGAGCAGTACCTGCTGCCCGCGGTCAGGGACCACGTGCCTGACGGCGACGCGATCGCGGACAGGCATTTCGACCGTGACCGAAAGATCGAAGGGCGGCTGCGACAGCTCGAAGAAGATCTCGACGCGGACCAACTGGTCTCGTTGACGCGGCAGCTTGCCGCTTCGTTTGCCGCGCACGTGTCCGAGCAGGAGGCGCTGTTCGCCGATCTCGAGCGGTCCTGTCCGGCGACCACGCTCGCCGAGCTCGGCGACGGCGTGCTCGGCGCCGAGCAGCTGGCGCCCACCAGACCGCGGTACGTCGCGCCGGAGAATCCCGCGGTCAACAAGGTGACGAGTCTGGTGGAGGGATTCATCGACCAGGTCCGCGACCACTACTCGGGCCGCGGCACCTAGCGAGGCCGATAGCGACTCCCTGCCGCTGTTGCGGTAGCGCACGACGCGGGCAAAGCGCAGCGCCGACCCGCCCGGATAGCGCGACGACCGCTGCACACCGTCATAGGCGATCTCCACCACCTGCTTCGGCTACTTCGGCCGCAGGTGCACTACCAAGCCGTCCGTGGGCCGTCGGCCAGAGCGAGGAAGCGCTGCGTCTGCCACGCCCGCATGGCGTCGCCGGCCGGATGACTGCGGGTGTTTACCGGACCGGCCGAGATCCGGTAGTCCGGGCAGTTCCGTGTGCTGTGTCTCATTTGCCTGCGCAGCGGGGATCTGTAAGGGGCGTGGCAGGCCGTCGCGGCTTATCCAGTGGTCGCTGATGCCTGCGGGGCAGAGTTGCGGGCTGTGCGTTCGACGTCGAACTGGACAGTGTTGGCCGTGGGAGTCTCCGGGCCGGGCTCGACGTGCGGGAACGCTACGTGTGCGCCGTGCAGTTGGCGGACTGTCGCAGCCAATTCGAGTTGCTGGTCTGATAGCGGGCCGGACAGCTCCCGCCTGTGCCGGGCTATCTGCTGTTTCGGCACCTGGGTCGGATCGTGGACATCTAAGCCGGCGTTCTGGCAGAAGGTACGGACGGTGTGGATCCACTGGTCAGGGGTCCGCGTCAACAGTTGGTAGTCAAGGAGCAGGACGCGGTGTCCATGCAATTGCCGAAGCAGGCTGCGGGTATGGCGCTCCCAGATCAACAGTGCGTCCGGGTAGCCGATGCGGTCACGGGCGCTGATGCTGTGGGCGACGGCTTGCGGCGAACGCACAGGGACGAGGATCGGCTGCGGGCCGAGTAACTGCAACCAGAAGTCGAGCAGCACTGTTAGCCGGGGATCCTTCCATATCCACCGCGGCGCACTGCCGAATGCGGACCGGAACGCGCTCAGCGCCTTCTCCGTGTGGCCGTCGAGCTGTCGCATCATCGGGTCGTCGATTGTCGCGGGCGGAGTCCACCATGTGGATCCCCATTGGGCCAGAAGTTCGTCGTTGAGGATGGCCAGCGAGTTCGACTCCCAATAACCGGTCGGGTTGGCATCGTTGGGTGGCATTACGTCGTCAACGTGCGGTCCGCGCAACCCGAGCGCGAGCGACATCAAGGTGGCAAGTGACGTGCCGCTTCGCCCGACGCCTGCGACCAGTAGCCCGATCGGCATTGCAGCTGGCACCTCTTGGCTCGTCGGCCTCATCACGTCGGTGCCTCCGACCTCGTTCGATTGGGTTCAACAAGCACCGCGCGCGACCCCTTGCGCCTCGCAAGCAGGCTCGCAGCGTTACGACCCGCGACCTCGTTCCTAACGCCCACCACAGTACGGGCGGACGTCCCGAACCGCGCCGTGTGCGCCACGCACCTTCCGTGATCAACAGTCGGTTTCGGTCGTTCCGGCAGCCGAACTGTGCTGTTGATCAACGGTCGGCGCGAATGCCGCCGCCTGCCTTGGCGTCAGGCTGCGAGTGCGGCGTAGCGGCCGTTGTCCTGGATGAGGCTGGTGTGCGTGCCGGTTTCGATCGCGTGTCCGTGATCGAGCACGACGATCTGGTCGGCGTTATGCACGGTGGACAGCCGGTGGGCGACTGTGATGGTGGTGCGCCCTTTTGCGAGGGTGTCGAACGCCTGCTGAACGGCGCGCTCGGTCTCGTTGTCCAGCGCGCTGGTGGCTTCGTCCAGGACCAGGACGCGCGGATTGCGCAGCAACGTCCGGGCGATGGCGATGCGTTGCTTCTCCCCGCCAGAGAAGCGGTGGCCGCGCGAGCCGACCATGGTGTCGTAGCCGTCGGGCAGGCCGCTGATGAGGTCGTGGATCTGGGCGGCCCGGGCGGCGCCTTCGATCTCGACGTCGGACGCGTCGGGCTTGGCGTAGCGCAGGTTCTCGCGGACGGTCGTGTGCAGCAGATATGTTTCCTGGCTGACCATCCCAACGATCTCGGCGAGGTCGGCCAGTCGCATCCGTCGCAGGTCGATTCCGTCGATGGTTATGGCTCCGGCGCCCGGGTCGTACAGGCGGGCGACGAGCGAGGCCACGGTCGTCTTGCCCGAACCCGTCTCCCCCACGAGGGCGAGGGTCGTGCCGGCTGGCACGTCGAGGTCGACCTCGGCGACGGCGCGGGATTCGGCCCCGGGATAGGTGAAGCTCACCTGTTCGAAACGGACGTGACCGGTGATGCCTGCCGGGTCGATCTCGACCGGGTCGAGCGGATCGGCGACCTCGACGGGAAGGTCGAGGTACTCGAAGATGCGGGCGAACAGTGCGAGTGAACTGATCACGGAAACGCTCGTGCTCAGCAGGCCCATCAGCGGCCGAAACAGGCTGTTCTGCAGTGTGGTGAAGGCGATCAGCGTGCCGATGGTCATGGCGTCGCGAGTGACTGGCAGGCCAGCGCTGAGGTAGATCACGGCCGGGATCGCGGCGAAGATGACATTCATCGACGCCATCCGCCAGCGACCGGCCAGCTGCGAGCGCAGCTCGAGGTCGATCAAGCGCGACGAGGACGCGGTGAAGCGGGCGACCAACGAGGGCCCCGTGCCCATCGTCTTTGCCAGCTGAACGCCGTTGATCGACAGGCCCTCCTCGACGGCAACATTGAGATCGGCCAGTTCGCGCTGCTGCTCGGTGGTGATGGCCCGGCGCATCCGCGCGACCTTCCTGGTGAAGTAGACGGCCGGCGGCATCACGATCAGGGAAACGAGCGACAGCCGCCAGGACAGCGCGACCATCGCGACTGCGGTGGCGACCGCAGTCGTCAGGTTGGCTGCGATGGACGTCGCGGTCGACGTCACCACCGATTCCATTCCACCGATGTCGTTGGTGATGCGTGACTGCACTTCACCGGTGCGGGTCCGGGTGAAGAACGAGATCGACTGGCGCTGCAGGTGGGCGAAGACACTGGTCCGCAGGCTGTGCATGACGTGCTGGCCGACTTTGGTGCTGATCCAGGTCTGCACGACGCCGAAGGCGGAGGTCAGGACGGCTACCCCAACCATGCCGATGACCAGCCAGACCAAGAGGTGGACGTTCTGGGTGGGCAGGGCGGTGTCGATGACGGCCCGGAGCAGGAAGGGTGAGGCCAGACCGACGACGGAGGACGCCACGATGATGGCGATGACGACGGCAAGCTGCACCCGATATGGGATGAACAGTTCGCCGATCCGCCGCAGCGAGACCGCGCGGGCCTGGGCCTTCTCAGCGGCGGTAACGGTCTTGGGTTCGCGACGTCGGCCGGTTCGGCCGACATCACGTTCGGTCGCAGTGGATGTGGATGTCATGTGTTCTCGACTCTGTTCGGCGGCCGCTGCACGCGAGGGGCTCGACCATGGCGGAAGGTCATATGCTGAGGTATCCTCAATATGAGGCTACAACAGGATGAACGGGTAGGCTATTCCGGTGACCCAGCAGCAAGGAACCAACAATCGCGACGACACGCTGTCGGAGGCGTTCTGGTCTGTCGCAAGGCAGCTGCGGCGAGCCGCGGTGGATTCCCTGGCGCAGTGGGACATCTCGCCGTCCCAGGCCCGGGCCCTGCGAGTACTGGCCCATCACGACGGGGCTCGGCTCTCCGAGCTGGCCGAACAGCTGCACATCGCGGCCCGCTCGGCGACCGAGGTCGTGGACGGACTGGAAGCCAAGGGACTCGTGCAACGGCGACCCGATCCCGATGACCGTCGCGCGACCCTGGTCGCGCCAACCGGGCCAGGTGCTGATCTGGCTTCCGCGATCCGAACCGCCCACGGCACCCAAGCCGAGCGCCTGTTCGATCAGCTCAATGCGACCGACCGCGCCCACCTCGGCCGCATCCTTCGCAAGCTCACCGCCGAACCAAGCGGCGGCTCGAAACACGCCCCACGACGCGAACAGGCATGACGCTCGGCCCATGACCGCCGGTCGCTGAGATCGGCATCCGCGGATGGTGCGCGGTCATGCCGAATGGCGTGCGTTCGCCGAGTGAAAACCTTATGCAATGACCAGCATGCGCATGTCTGTCGAGGTGTAGTGCTCGACGGAAAGTAAACCGAAGGCGCCGGTCAGCGCGAGGCCCAGCGCGGCCCGTCTAGATGACCTCGAACTGCTCGGTATGGATTCGCCTTGGCGGGATCCCGCGGTCACGAAGGTGTCGCCCGACCGCGACGACCATTCCCGGCGGCCCGCAGACGAAGTAGTCGTGATGGCGAGATCGACGCGGCAGCACACGATCGAGCAGTGCGGCGTCGATCCGTCCCAGTTCACCGGGCCAGCCGGCAGGCGCCGACTGGACCACTTCGGTGATAGTGAGGTCCAATCGGCTACGCAACTCCTCGATGTCCTGCCGGGCCATGATCTCGGAAGCGCTGCGCGCACCCACGACGAGCTCGTGATGTGCCTGATCACCGCGATCGGCCAGTGTCCGCAGCATGCTCAGCATCGGTGTGATACCGACACCGCCTGCGATGAAGACGAAGCCGGAGCTGCGAACCCCTTCGAATGTGAAAGCCCCATAGGGTCCGTCGAGATAGATCCGCCGGCCCGGTCGCAGACCGATCAGTAGCTCGCTGAAGTCACCGAGCGCTTTGATCGTGAACTCCTTCAGATCGGGATGTTCGGCCGTCGATGCGATGGTGAATGGATGCTCCTCGAACACGAACGGCGACGACCCGATCTTCAGCCACGCGAACTGGCCGGCATGGAACGGGAGTCCGGCGTGCCCGTGTGCTCGCACGGTGATCGTGACGGCGTTGCCACTGACCGGCCGCACGTCCTCAACCACGTATGCACGCCGGCGGGCGCGAATCGGCAACCAGATCCACCGCCTTATCGCGATGAACGCAGCAGCCTCGGCGAGCAGGGCGTACGCGAAGCGCATCGCCGGGTAGTCGACGAGATTCGCCAGCCACCAGACGTGCAGGCCGGCAGCGACCAGGACGGTCACGGCCAATGCGACGTGCAGTAGTCGCCAGCCTTCGTACCGGGGTTGCCGCTTGCGCCGCTTGACAGCGAAGCCGACGAGCAACAGCAGCGCGCCGGTCGACGTGGTCGCCGCCCACACCGGCCGCGGCGCGTGCGGCAGGTCGAGTACGAGCAGCCCACGGGGATCGCCTATGAACACGAGCAGCAGATGTAGGATCACGAATCCCAGAGCGATCACGGCGACGAGCCGGTGGGCGAGCAGTACCCGTTCGATGCCGAACGAGGACAGCACTGACTGAAGTCGGGCCGGAAGTGCGAACGCGACGACCAGCAGCGACAGCCCCGCGACGCCGGTGAGCAGCGACAGCTCCGTTGCGAGATTTCGGAAGCCGGGCCGCTCGACGAGCAGGACGACGAGCAGGGGGCCGACCGCAACAGTGACGAAGACGGCGAGCCACGCGAGCCGGACGATGCGTCTCGATCGCAGCACGAACTCGCCCTTCTGCGAGCGGATCATGCGCGTCCCGGCAGACGTGCTACCGCACTGTGAGAGTTACCGCGACTTGACGTACAAGCGATCCGTTCTTGCCGGTGACCTTCACGGCAAAGGTGCCTCGAGTCGTCGAGCCGGTCGTCCGCACTCTCATGGTCGACGTGCCGCCCGCGCTCACCGGATTCGCGGAGAAGGTGACCGACGCGCCGCCCGGTAGACCGGTGACCGAGAGAGAGACGCTGCCCGTGAAGCCACCGGAGGGTGCGACAGAGATCAGGTAGGACGCCGTCTGGGTGCGATAGATGGTGATCGAGGACGGGCTGGCCGAGAGCGTGAAGTCCCTGGCCGGCACCACAAGCGTTGCGGTCGCGGAATGCGTGGTCATGCCGCTCGTACCCGTGATCGTCATCGGATAGGAGCCCGACGGCGCCGAAGCCGCGGTTGCGATGGTCAACTGCGCGTTGCCGGCCCCCGCGACAACCGTCGGAGAGAAGCCCGCGGTCCCAACCGCCGCCGGCAAACCGCTCAGCGACAAGGTGACGCCGGCCGCGAACCCGTTCAATGCGCCGACATTCACCGTGTAGGCGCCGGTGCTGCCCGCGACCACCGCGCGTGTCCCCGGGGTCACGGCAACGCTGAAGTCCGGCGGCGCGCTGATGACGAGGGTTACGCTCACGCTGCGCACCAGTGAACCGCTCGTGCCGGTCACCGTCAGCGGGTACGAGCCGGGCGTCGCCGTCGTCGAGCTGTTGATCACCAGCTGCGAGTTTCCGGCGGCCGTCACGACGGCCGGACTGAGCGTGGCGCTGCCGACCGCAGCTGGCAGCCCGCTCAGCGACAGGGCGACGTCACTCGCGAACCCGTTCATCGCGCTGACGTCGACCGCGAAGCTCGCGCTGCCGCCGGGCGCCACTGCCTGCGATGACGGCGACGCGGCGATCGAGAAGTC
This sequence comes from Pseudonocardiales bacterium, assembly GCA_032160565.1. Classification (GTDB taxonomy): domain Bacteria; phylum Actinomycetota; class Actinomycetes; order Mycobacteriales; family Jatrophihabitantaceae; genus RYN-117. Next base: position 7,289 of record JAVHVL010000624.1, read on the forward strand.
AGGTGGCGCAGGCACGACGAGTGTCGTGCTGGCGGTCCGGGTGATCGGTCCGCTGGTCGCGGTGATCGTCAACGGATACGTCCCCGGCGCGATCGTCGCGGCGGTGGTTACCGCGAGCTGCGAGCTGCCCGATCCGCCGGCGACCACGTCTGGCGTGAACGTTGCGCTGGCTTGCGAGCTGGACAGACCGGTGAGCGTCAGGGCCACATCGCCCTGGAAGCCATTGACCCCGGCAACCGACACGGTGTACGCAGCGGTACCGCCCGGCGAGACCGTCACCGAGGACGGTGACACCGTAACCGTGAAGTCCGGTGCCGTCGCCAGCCACTGGTAGGTCGCGCCGACGTCGAGACGGCCGTATCCGAAGTCACCGTCGACCCCGGGTGGGCCGAGGTCCCTTGCCCCACTCTGCAGCGCGGCCTCCTGTTGCTCCACCGACAGCTGCGGGAACGCGTTCAGAAGCAGTGCCAGCGCGCCGGACACATGCGGCGCGGCGACGGAGGTGCCCGTCTCGGTCGCGTAGCCGCCGTACAGATCCGCGGTGCGGATCCCGACACCCGGCGCGGCCAGTCTCGGCGCGGTCGCTCCTGTGCAGGCGGACGGTCCGCGACTGCTGTAGGGATCGATGGCATCGGCATTGTCGGTGTCCCCAACGGCGAACGCCTCGGGATTGTTGGCCGGGCTGAACACGGTGCCGGCCGACGGCCCGTTGTTGCCGGCCGCGAACACCGGCAGGATCCCGGCCGCACGCAGGCTGCGCAGATCCAGCTGGAAGTCCAGATTGCATCCGGCGGCTGACATCGTCCAGGAGTCGTTGACGACGCTCGGTGCGTCTGGTGTGCCTGGATTGCCATCGGGGTCAAGAATCCACTGGAAGCCGAGATGGACGTTGGCCGAGCTGGCCAGGCCGCGATCGTTGAAGATCTTGACCGCTATCCACTTGGCACTCGGCGCCATGCCGATCGAACTGCCGCCGGCCGCGCCACCGACCATCACACCCATCGTCCACGTGCCGTGCCCGCTCACGTCCGTCGGCGTGGTGGGGTGCTGCCCGTTCGGGTCGTACCAGCTGTTGGTTCCACCACGCCATTTCCCGGCCAGATCGGCATGTGTGGGGTCGACACCGGTATCCATGTTCGCGACCACGATGCCCTGGCCGAGGAAGCCGCGCTCCCACATCGCGGGTGCGTTGACGAGCGACACATTCGGATCGACGGTGCTCGTCGGCGCGGCAGCGGGCAGCTCGGAGGTCGGTGCCTGCAGGGTGAACTCAGGCCGTACCGCCCCGACGTCCGGATGCTGTGCCAACTCCCTGACGACCGTGGGCGCCGCACGCACGACGATCTCGTTCGCGATCCACAGCGGCACGGCACGCTCGACCAGACCTTGCGATCGCCGCGTCGCCAGCAAGCTGCGCAACCGCTGCTGTGTCTGGTCGGCGTGCCGTCGCAGCGCGCCCTCGACGCCACTGAGGCGGCTCGCACGCGTCAGCCCGTGAACTGTGCTCAGATCTGCCTGCGACTTGAGCACGACGATGACATCGACGAACCGGGCCGTCGCCACTGGCGCGGCCACTGCCGCGTCAGTGGCGAC
>JAVHVL010000224.1:0-2990 GCA_032160565.1 Pseudonocardiales bacterium
CGGCGTCACCGGTGCGACGGAGGCCGACCGGATCCTGACCTTCGTGCCGATGTTCCACGTCAACGCTTGGGGCATCCCGTTCGGCGCGTTCCTGTCCGGCGCGACGCTGCACCTGCCGGGGCCGCACATGATGCCCGGCCCGATCACCGACTTCATCGCGACCGAGCGCTCGACGCTGGCCTCGGCCGTCCCGACGATCTGGGCGGGCATCCTGCAGCACGGCGCCGAGCATCCGATCGACCTGTCCTCGCTGCGGATGGGGACGTCCGGCGGGGCCGCGATGCCGCAGGCGCTGCTCGAGGCGTTCGAGCAGAGGTACGGCGTGCGGATCATCCAGGGTTGGGGCATGACCGAGACGTCCCCGGTCGGCGGCATGGCGCATCCGCCGGCGGACGTCGAGATCGGCACGCCGGAGGAGATCCCGTGGCGGATGAAGTCCGGCCGCGTCATCGCGGGCATGGAGATGCGCGTCGTGGACGATGCCGGCGCCGAGCTCCCCTGGGACGGCGTGGCCGTCGGCGAGATCGAGGTGCGGGGTCCGTGGATCACGGCCTCCTACCACCGCGACCCGGCGCCGGAGAAGTTCGACGGCGGGTGGCTGCGTACCGGCGACATCGGCACGATCGACGGGCGCGGCTTCTTCCAGATCACCGACCGCGCGAAGGACGTGATCAAGTCCGGTGGTGAGTGGATCTCCTCCGTCGAGCTGGAGAACCTGCTCGCGGGCAACCCCGACGTGCTGGAGGCCGCGGTCATCGGCATCCCGGACGACAAGTGGACCGAGCGCCCGCTGGCTTGTGTGGTGCGCCGCCCGGGCGCGGAGCCCGACCCCGCAGAGCTGGCCGGCTTCCTCACCGGCAAGGTCGCGAGCTGGCAGGTGCCGGAGAACTGGGCGTTCGTCGACGAGGTCCCCAAGACGTCCGTCGGCAAGTTCGACAAGAAGGTGCTTCGGTCGCGGTTCCAGGCCGGTGATCTCAAGGTCGACCGCACCCGCCCGTAAGCCATCGGCCGCGACGTTCGCCGGGGACCTCGGGCGAGCTCAGCGGACGGAGCGGACGCGGTACACCAGCAGCGCACCCAGCACCGTCGTGACCCCGGCCGTGCCGAACAGCACGCTGTAGCCGCCGAGTTCGCCGATGATCAGGCTGGCGCCGAGCGGTGCGAGTGCCTGCGGCCCGACGGAGCCGACGTTCATGATGCCGAGGTCCTTGGCGCGCGACTGCGCGTCCGGCAGCACCTGTGTGATCAGCGCCTGATCGACGGACATGTACGCGCCGTAGCCGGCGCCGAGGAAGCCGGCCGCCACCATCGCCATCGCGAAGCTGGGGAAGAACGTCAGCTGGAACGACGCGATCGCCTGCAGTGCTGCCGCCGCGGCCACGAAGACCCGCCGCCGTCCGCTGCGGTCGGACAGGTATCCGCCGAGCACCGTCGCGGCCAGGGTGAACACCAGGTACACGAGGGTGAGCAGGAGCAGCCCCTCGTCCGGGTTCGCCAGCTTCAGGTCGTCCTGCAGGAAGTACAGCAGGTACGTCGTACCGAAGGCGTTGCCGAGGTTGACGAGCAATCGGCCGGCGAGCGCCCAGGCGAAGTCCGGATTCGCGCGCGGGCTGATCCACAGCCCGGCGGCGATCGAGCGGACCGAGAGCGGCAGCGTGGCGCCGGTGGTGGTGACGTCGCGGTAGCGGGCGATGAACGGGGCGGCGCAGACCAGAAGGGCGGCGGCCAGGACGAGGTAGGCCCACCCGCCGTTGTTGTTCATCGCGGTGAGGACGCCGACACCGACCAGGATGCCGATCGCCTGCGGCCCGTAGATCGCACTCGAGATGGCGCCGCGCTGGTGGTCGGGCACCTCGTCGGCGATCGCCGCGGTGAGCCCGGCCGTCGCCGCGTTGATGCCGAGCGTCGCGACCAACCAGGCGATCCCGACGGCCCACCAGGTGTGCTGCAGTCCGGTGGCGAGCAGCCCGCCGGCGAAGAGCACCGTGCCGCCTGCCATCCACACCCTGCGGCGGCCGAAGCGCGAACTCGTCCGGTCGCACAGCGCGCCGAACACCGGCAAGGTCAGCACGGCGGCCAGGCCGGTCAGTCCACTGACGACGCCGAAGTCGCGCACCTTGTGGGCGTGGTCGAGCGCGTCGAACTGGTTGGGCAGCACCAGTTGGATCGGCGCGAGGTTCGCCATCCAGAAGCCGAACCAGAGCAGGCCGAAGCGCGCGGTCCAGCTGCGCGGCACGGGCTCGGTGGGTTCGAGCATCGCGACGACTGCCGTGCGAGGTGCCGCGTCCGAGGTCATCCAGCTCTCTCCAGGAGGGTGCCTCATGATGTCAGTGCCTCGAGGCGCGGCGCAGCCGATGCCGGCATACGCTGCCTCCGGTCGAGCTGGAGGAGGCGGCGTGCCCCTGCACCCGGTGCTCTGGGTGATCTGCCACCGCTTCGTGCACGGCAAGCGCGAGCCGGACCGTCGCTCCGTCGCGGAGCGGCTCGCCGCCTCCGCCGCGACGGCGGAGGCCCGACCGGCGCCCGACGACGGGCTGCTCGACACTGTCCAAACCGTGCCGGTCGAGGGCCGCAGCGTTCCGGTCCGGATGTACCGGCCGCCCGGAGCGGCCACCCTGCCAGCACACGTCTTCTTCCATTCCGGCGACTTCTGGAGCGGCGGCATCGTCGAGGCCGAGCCGATCGCGCGACGGTACGCGGCAAGGGCCGGCTGCGCCGTGCTGTCCGTCGGCTATCGGCTGGCCCCCGAGCACCCGTGGCCGGCCGCGCCCGAGGACGGCTACGCGGTGCTGCAGTGGGCAGCGGAGGGCGGGGCCGAGCTGGCGATCGACGCGCGACGGCTGTCGGTGGGCGGTATCTCCGCGGGCGGGGGGATCGCTGCCGTGGTCGCGATGATGGCGCGCGACCGGAGCGGCCCGCCGCTGGTGCTGCAGCTGCTGGAGATCCCGGTGACGGACCTGACGATGAGCCAGCCGTCGGTCCTGAGCTAC
>JAVHVL010000237.1:0-6981 GCA_032160565.1 Pseudonocardiales bacterium
GCGGGGCGGTTCACGCCGGGCCGGCTGACCGCGGCCCAGGAGCATGTCCAGCAGCTGCACGCGCAGGGGTGCACGGTCATGGTGCAGCCCTACCTCTCGGACGTGGACTCCGCCGGCGAGACGGCGCTGATCTACTTCGGCGGCGAGTTCAGCCACGCACTCAGGAAGGGCCCGATGCTCCCCGACGGCGTGGTGCACCCGCACCTGTCGCATGCCCTGTACGTCGAGGAGGTCATCACGCCGCGCGCGCCCAGCGAGGCCGAGCTGGCCGTCGGGTCGAAGGCGATCAGCGCCATGCGCGAGCGGTGGGGCCGCGACCTGCTGTACGCCCGCGTCGACCTGCTGCCCTCGCCGGACGGCCCCGTGGTGATCGAGCTCGAGCTGACGGAGCCCTCGCTGTTCCTCGCGCACTCCGCGGGGGCACCGGACCGGTTCGCGGCCGCCATCGCGGAGCTGGCGTGACCGTTCCGATGCCCACGACGGAGCGGCTGCGAGCCCTCCGCCGGATGAAGGTGACGGCGGCGGCGCTGCTGGTCGTTGCCGCGGGCGTGTACGTGCTGTGCCGGTCCGTCTGGGGCGGCCGCGGCGTCGCGGGTTACGTGCAGGCCGCGGCCGAGGCGTCGATGGTCGGCGGGCTGGCGGACTGGTTCGCGGTGACGGCGCTGTTCCGGTACCCGCTCGGGCTGCCCATCCCGCACACGGCGATCATCCCGCGCAAGAAGGACCAGATCGGCGAGGGGCTGGCCGGCTTCGTCAGCGAGCACTTCCTGACCGCCGACATCGTCGGCGAGCGGATGGCCGCGGCCCGGGTACCGCAGCGTGTCGGCGCGTGGCTCGCCGAGCCGGAGCACGCCCACCAGGTGGCCCAGGAGCTCAGCGGCGCGGTCGGTGGCATGGCGTCCGTGCTGCGCGACGACGAGCTGCGCAACGCGGTGGCGACGTTCGCGGACAAGCGGCTGCGGGAGCTCGAGGTGTCGCCGCTGCTGGCCCGCGTGCTGGAGGCGGCGTGCAACTCCGGCCAGCACCAGGCCGCGCTGACGGTCGTGCTGCGCGGGCTCATGCGCTTCCTGGAGGAGAACCGCAGCGTCTTCCGGCAACGGTTGGCCGACGAGTCGCCGGAGTGGGTCCCGGAGTGGGTGGACGACCGGGTCTTCGCCAAGGGCTTCAGCGCCCTGCAGTCGTTCCTGGCCGACGTCGCGACCCAGGAGGACCACGAGCTGCGCGGCACCTTCGACACCCAACTGCGCGCCTTCGCCGAGCGGCTGCGCAGCGACCCGGAGCAGCGGGCACGGGTAGAGCAGGCGAAGCTGCAGCTGCTGGACCGCCCGGACGTCCGGGAGTGGCTCACCACGCTGTGGACGAACCTGAAGAAGCTGATCGTCGACGGCGCGGCGGATCCGGACTCGGATCTACGCCGCTCCGTGGAGTCGCTGACGATGCGCACCGGTGAAGTGCTGCGCGACGACGCCGCGGTGGGCGCCAAGATCGACGAGGCGCTGCAGCGCCTGACCGGGCACATCATCACCCACTACGCCGACGACCTGGCCGGCGTCATCTCCGCGACCGTCGAACGGTGGGACAGCGCCGAGACGAGCAGGCGGCTGGAGCTGCAGGTGGGGCGTGACCTGCAGTTCATCCGCATCAACGGGACGGTGGTCGGCGCGCTGGCCGGGCTGGCGATCTACACGATCAGCCGGCTGTTCTGACCGGCTCGGTTACCCGCTCGCCGCACGCGGCGCAGTCAACAGCAGCACGTACAGCGCGGCGAGCCACACCAGGCAGGCGCCGAACATGTGCAGCGCCACCAGCAGCGGCGGCACGTGCAGGAAGTACTGGGTGAAGCCGATCACGGCCTGCGCCAGCTCCACAGCGAGCAGCAGCCATACCGCCTTCCGCACCCGTTCGGTGGTGCGCAGCGCGTAGGCGAGGGCCAGCATGCCGACGGTGACGCCGACCAGCACCATCACCGCGTCCGCGTGCAGTTGGCTCACACCGGACGGCGACAGGTGGATCCGGTGCAGCGTGCCGTTCGCGTCGAGATCCCCGGCGTGCGGCCCGGTACCGGTGACGATCGTCCCGATGGCGAGCACGACGGCGGTCACCAGCGCAAGGGCGCGCGCGAGGAGCACAGCGGGCCCTGGCACCGCGACGCCGCGCTGGTCGGACACCCGCCACCACAGCAGGAACGTCGCCGCCACGATGGCCGCCGACAGCAGGAAGTGCGGCGCCACCAGCCAGGGGTTCAGGTTGCTCAGCACGACGATGCCCCCGAGCACCGCCTGCGCCGGCACCCCCGCGAACGCGAGCAACGCCAGACCGCGTTCCCGGCGCTGGCGCCACGCCGCCACGAGGGTCAGCAGCAGGACCGCCCCGACGACGAACGTGAGGGTGCGGTTGCCGAACTCGATCGCCTGGTGCGCGCCCAGCCGATGCGTCGGCACCAGGTCCGATCCGCTGCAAGCCGGCCAGGTGGGGCAGCCCAGCCCGGAGTTCGTCAGCCGCACGGCGCCGCCGGTGACCACGATCAGGACGTTCACGACCACAGAGGCCGCGGCCAGCCGGCGTAGCGCGGTACCCGAAGTCGTCCAGGCGAGCAGCCGGCCGCGTCCGCTGCGGTGCGGCGGGACGGCCACCGGACGGTCGGTGACTACTCCCACCGGAACCACCGCGCCGCGGCAGGAAGGGCCACCGCCGCCCACACCAGCAGGGTGACCAACGCGCGAGCCGGGATGCCGCCGCCGTGCTGCTGCAGCACCTGGTGCAGCCCGTCGGACAGCGCGGCGGACGGCAGGTAGCGCAGCACGTCGAACGCGACATGGGGGTACTTCGACAGCGGGATGGCGATTCCGCCGCCGAACAGCAGCACCAGCCAGATCAGGTTCGCCGCCGCGAGGGTGACCTCGGCGCGTAGCGTCCCGGCCAGCAGCAGCCCGAGCCCGCCGAAGGCGGCCGTGCCGAGCACCACCAGAGCCAGCACGAGCAGCGGATCGCCGTGCGGGTGCCAGCCCAGCGCCAGCCCGAAGGCGCTGATCAGCAGCACCTGCACGAGCTCCAGAAGCAGGACCGCAAGCGTCTTGCCGGCCAGCAGGATCGAGCGGGGCAGTGCGGTGGCGCCCAGCCGCTTGAGCACCGCGTACTTCCGCTCGAAGCCGGTACCGATCGCGAGCCCGGTGAACGCGGCGGACATGACGGCCAGCGCGACGATGCTCGGCACCACGAAGTCGATGCGCCGCGGCGTGTCGAGGGAGTACAGCATCGGCAGGTTGAAGAAGAACAGGAGCAGCAGCGGGATCACGAGAGTCAGCCCGACCTGCTCGCCGTTGCGCAGCAGCAGCCGGAACTCCATGCCGACCTGGGCGGCGAGCATCCGGGACCGCGGCGCGGCCCCAGGCGTCGGGGTATACGACGTCGCCGCGCTCATGTCCGCAGCGCTCATGTCCGCAGCGCTCATGTCCGCCGCGCTCATGTCCGCAGCTCGCGGCCGGTGAGGTCGAGGAAGACGTCCTCGAGTGTGCGCCGCTCCACGGCGAGGCTCTCCGTCAGCACACCCTGCCCGGCGCACCAGGCGGTCAGCGTCGCAAGCAGTTGTGGCGTCACGTCCCCGGTGAGCAGGTACCGCCCCGGCTGCTCCTCGATTACCTGCGAGCCGTCCGGCAGGGCCGCCAGCAGCGAGGTGAGGCGCAGCCCGTGCGTGGCCCGGAAGCGGACCTGCCCCTCGGCGCCGGCCCGGGTGAGTTCCGCGGGGGAGCCTGCCGCCACCACGCGGCCGGAGTCGATGACGACGACGGTGTCGGCCAGCTGTTCGGCCTCGTCGAGAAAGTGCGTGGTGAGCACGACGCTCACCCCGTCGGCACGCAGCTTGCGGATGAAGTCCCATGTGGCGTGCCGTGCCTGCGGGTCCATGCCGGCGGTGGGCTCGTCCAGGAACACCAGCTCCGGCCGCCCGACGAGGGCCAGCGCCAGTGACAGCCGTTGCTGCTGGCCGCCGGAGAGGCGCTTGACCGGCGTGTTCGCGACGGAGCCGAGCCCGACGCTGTCCAGCAATGCGACCGTGTCGTGCGGCGCGGCCGCGTACGAGGCGAACAGCCGCAGCAGCTCGATCGCCTTCGCGCCGGTGTACCCGCCGACGCCGTCCTGCAGCATGACGCCGACGCGGGGGCGCAGCTGACTGCCGTCGGCGATCGGGTCCAGCCCGAGCACCCGCACCGACCCGGAGTCCGGCCGGCGGAACCCTTCGCAGATCTCCACTGTGGTGGTCTTGCCCGCGCCGTTGGGGCCGAGCAGGGCCAGCACGCAGCCGCGATCCACGGTCAGCGACAGCCCGTCGACGGCCCGCCGCGCGCCGTAGGCCTTGACGAGGCCGGAGACCTCGACGGCGGCGCTTACCGGGGCGGGCACCCCGTCAGTGTAGGAAGGCCGCCGGCCCGTCTCTCCATCGGCGCGGCCCCGGGTGACACCAGCGACAGCGCGCGTGTTCAGCGGGCGCGCGCGGACGTCGCGAAGGCATCCACGTACGACTGCCCCGACAGTGCCTGGACCCGCTCCCGGACGGTCTCGGTGACCTCCCGTAGGACCCGCGACCTGCGTTCGTCCGCCGCGAGGTCGCCGAAGTACAGCGGCGCGCCGAAGCGGATGGCGACGGGGGCGCGGTGCCATCTGCGGGTGCCCGGCGGCTGCACCTCCCGGGTACCCACCAGCCCCACCGGCACCACGGGTGCGCCCGAACGCAGCGCCAGCCGGGCCACTCCGGTCCGGAACTTGTACAGCTGGCCGTCGTGCGAGCGAGTGCCCTCCGGGTAGATGCCGAGCGCGTTGCCGGCGGCCAGCAGCTCGACGCCGACCTCGATGACGCTCGCCGCGGAGCGGGTGTCGGCCCGCTCCACGGGCACCTGCCCCATGCCGTGGAAGAACGCCGCCATGGCACGGCCACGCAGGCCGGGGGTGGTGAAGTACTCCGACTTGGCGAAGTAGAGCACCCGCCGGCGCGCTGCCAACGGGGTGAAGAGCTCGTCGGCGAAGGAGATGTGGTTCCCGGCGATGATCACCGGACCGGAGCGCGGTACGTTCGCTAGGCCGACCACCTCAGGGCGATAGATCAGCCGCAGCGCGGGGGCCAGCGTCAGTTCCATCGTCCGGTAGAGCACCCGAGCAACCTACCGGCACCCCGCGCCTGCACACGCCGGGGAAATACGTCATACTGGTGTTGTGAAAATCCAGCCCGGCATCGAGAGCGGCGGCACGGACCGCACGCGCGACGCCGTGGCGCGGATCTTCCTCGAATGCGGGCCGCAGAACGCCGCCACCCTGGCCCAGCGGCTCGGGCTCTCCGCCGCCGCCATCCGCCGCCATCTGGACGCCCTCGTCGACGACGGCCTCCTCGTCGAGTGCGAGGCGCGCCCGGCCGGTCGCCGGGGCCGTGGTCGCCCCGCCCGCACGTACGCGCTCACCGACGCCGGGCGGGCCGCCTTCCCGCATGCCTATGACGACCTCGCCGGCACCGCGCTGCGCTACCTCCGCGAGACAGGCGGGGAGCAGGCCGTCGTGGCGTTCGCCGAACACCGTGCGGAGTCCCTCGCCCAGCTGCTGACCGTCGACGTCGACCCCACGGCGCCCACCGCCGAGCGGGCGCAGGCACTCGCCGCGGGGCTCACCGCGCAGGGATACGCTGCGAGCACCGAGCAAGCCACGGCCGGCGTGCAGGTGTGTCAGCACCACTGCCCGGTGGCGCATGTCGCCGCCGAGTTCCCCGAACTGTGCGAGGCCGAGACGCGCGCCCTCGAGCGCGTGCTCGGTACCTACGTCCAGCGACTCGCCACGATCGCCCACGGCGACGGGGTATGCACGACGCACATCCCAGCACCGCACGTCCCAGCACCGCACGTCCCAGCACCGACCACTCGCAAGACCACCCTGTCCGGGAGGACTTGATATGACCACCGCACCCGAGCGCATCCTGACCCAGGACGAGCAGATCGACGCCCTGGGCCGCTACAGCTTCGGCTGGGCCGACACCGACGTCGCCGGCGCGAGCGCCAAGCGCGGCCTGTCGGAGGACGTCGTCCGCGACATCTCGGCGAAGAAGAGCGAGCCCGAGTGGATGCTCGAGCGACGCCTCAAGGCGCTGTCGATCTTCGACAAGAAGCCGATGCCGAGCTGGGGCTCCGACCTGTCGGGCATCGACTTCGACAACATCAAGTACTTCGTCCGCTCCACCGAGAAGCAGGCGGCGAGCTGGGACGACCTCCCCGACGACATCAAGAACACCTACGACAAGCTGGGCATCCCGGAGGCCGAGAAGCAGCGGCTGGTGTCCGGCGTCGCGGCGCAGTACGAGTCCGAGGTCGTCTATCACAAGATCAACGAGGAGCTCGAGCGCCAGGGCGTCATCTTCCTGGACACCGACACCGCGCTGAAGGAGCACCCCGAGCTGTTCGCGGAGTACTTCGGCTCGGTGATCCCGTCCGGCGACAACAAGTTCTCCGCGCTGAACACCGCGGTCTGGTCCGGTGGCTCGTTCATCTACGTGCCGAAGGGCGTGCACGTCGAGATCCCGCTGCAGGCCTACTTCCGGATCAACACCGAGAACATGGGCCAGTTCGAGCGGACGCTGATCATCGTCGACGAGGGCGCCTACGTGCACTACGTCGAGGGCTGCACCGCGCCCATCTACAAGTCCGACTCGCTGCACTCCGCGGTCGTCGAGATCATCGTGAAGAAGAACGCACGCTGCCGCTACACGACCATCCAGAACTGGTCGAACAACGTCTACAACCTGGTCACCAAGCGGGCCAAGGCCGAGGCAGGCGCCACGATGGAGTGGATCGACGGCAACATCGGCTCCAAGGTGACGATGAAGTACCCCGCCGTCTACCTGATGGGCGAGCACGCCAAGGGCGAGACCCTGTCCATCGCGTTCGCGGGCGAGGGCCAGCACCAGGACGCGGGCGCCAAGATGGTGCACGCCGCTCCCAACACCTCGAG
>JAVHVL010000251.1:0-3105 GCA_032160565.1 Pseudonocardiales bacterium
AAGACGCTCTCCAGCGGCTCTCGGCGACGACACGCGCGAGTGGCAGCGAGTGGGCGATGGGGATCGAGGCGCGCTCGCGAGCGCTGCTCAGCGGCGGCGAAGTCGCCGAGCACCTCTACCGCGAGGCGATCGACCGGCTCGGCCGTACCCGCGTCCGCGTCGCGCTCGCCCGCGCTCATCTGCTCTACGGTGAGTGGCTGCGCCGCGAGAACCGGCGCACCGACGCCCGCGAGCAACTGCGCACCGCACACCAGATGTTCACGTCCATGGGCGCCGACGGGTTCGCTGAACGAGCCGCGCGCGAGTTGCTCGCCACTGGCGAGCGAGTACGCAAACGCACCAGTAACCATTACCCCGTCGGGCTAACCGCCCGGGAGACCCAGATCGCCCAGCTCGCCGACCACGGTCTGTCCAACCCCGAAATCGCTGCCCAGCTCTTCATGAGCCGGCGCACTGTCGAATACCATCTGCACAAGATCTTCACCAAACTCGCCATCAGCTCCCGCATCCAACTCCACCGAGTCCTGGTCAGCAGCCGCACGGAGGGACCGCGACAAGCTCCATAGCTTTCGTTCACTCGACGAAGATCATCGTCTCGCGCTCGGGATGGGCGTCTATGCGCCGCCGTAAGTCTGCGACCTGAGGTCCGCGCGAGCTGGCTGCGTTCAGCTCGCCAAGTCGCTGAAGCCGCGTAGCGGCGTTCGGACGGCACTGAGTCCTTGACGCCGTCGATCGCGCGGCGTGTGGAGTTCATAGATGCGAGCGGCGTCCGGTGATCCCTACGGTGAGCTCCGGACCGTCACCAACGCCCTGTTCGCGCGAACAAATATGGCGCGTGGTGAGCAGGCATTTCGTCACGACCGAACACCACGTGACCGCACTAGCACCGACCATTCACCCGCATAGCGAAGGAGACCGCAATGTCGGAGAACCCACAACAGATTCCTGCCTCAACCGAAGATGAGATCGATCAGGCCAACGCGACCGGTCGCACTCCCGTTGTGTTCATCCACGGGCTGTGGTTGCTGCCGAGCAGCTGGGACCGCTGGGCCACCGTGTTCGAAGAGGCCGGCTACGCCCCGCTCACCCCCGGATGGCCCGACGACCCCGAAACCGTCGAGGAAGCCAACGCGCACCCCGAGGTGTTCGCGAACAAGACCGTCGGCCAGGTCGCCGACCACTACGCCGCGGTGATCGGCAAGCTGGCGAGCAAGCCCGCCGTGATCGGGCATTCCTTCGGCGGGTTGCTCACCCAGATCATCGCCGGACAAGGCCTGTCGGCGGCCTCGGTCGCGATCGACGCCGCACCGTTCCGCGGCGTGTTGCCACTGCCGATCTCGGCGCTGAAGTCCGCCCGGCCCGTCCTCGGCAATCCCGCCAACCGGCACCGCGCCGTCCCGCTGACCTACGACCAGTTCCGGTTCGCCTTCGCCAACGCCGTCAGCGAGGACGAAGCCACGCAGCTCTACGAGACGTTCGCCGTGCCGACGTCGGGCGCCCCGATCTTCCAGGCCGCGGCCGCGAACCTCAATCCGTGGACCGAGGCGAAGGTGGACAGCGAGAACCCCGAACGGGGACCGATGCTGATCATCTCCGGGGAGAAGGACCACACCGTCCCACGGGCCGTCTCCGAGGCCGCCTACAAGAGGCAGCAACGCAACGAAGGCGTCACCGAATTCGTCGAGATGCCCAACCGCGGACACGCCCTGACCATCGACAACGGCTGGCGCCTGGTCGCCGACACCGCGCTCGCCTTCATCAAACGCTTCGTCTAGCACTCAGGAGACACCTATGACCGCACAGTGCATGACCCGAAGAACACCACGTCGCAGTGGGCCTGCTTGCGATCGTTGCCGTGCTGATCGCTCTGGTAGTCACCGTTCTACCCGGCCCGTCATCCGACGCCGCGGCAAGGACGAGCTACGCACCCAAACCCACCATCGCCTTGGTCCACGGCGCGTTCGGCGACGCCTCTGGCTGGAACGCCGTCATCGCTGACCTGCAGCAGCGTGCTTACACCGCCTACGCGCTGGCCAACCCGCTGCGCGGGCTCCTCAGCGACTCGGACTACCTGCGGTCCTTCCTCGCGACCATCCCGGCCCGATCGTGCTGGTCGGCCACTCCTACGGCGGCGCGCTCATCACCAACGCCGCCACCGGCAATCCGAACGTCAAGGCCCTGGTCTATATCGCGGCCTACGCCCCCGACCAGGGCGAAACCCTGGGGCAAGCCACCGCTCTCGGGGGCGGCTCCTCACTGCTGCTGCAACACATTGTGCTGCGGCCCTTCCCCGGATCAGGCGCAGCCGATGCCGATGGTTACATCGACCCGGCGTTCTTCCGCGACGTCTTCGCCCAGGACGTGCCCGCCAAGCAGACCGCGGTGATGGCGACCGAGCAGCGACCCTCGGCGCTGTCCGCGCTGGGGACACCCGCCGGCGTGCCGGCATAGAAGACGATTCCTTCGTGGTACCTCGTCGCCCGCGACGACCACACCTCGAACTTGAGCCCACGTCCCGCTCGGTTCGCGCGCCAGGGCCGCGGAATCACCGAGATCCGGCGATGCCCCCTCACCCGACGCTTCCTGAGCGTTGCGTACGGCGGTGGCGGCCTGTTGGGACTTGCCGCTGCGTGGTTTCCGCAGCCGGTCCGGAAAGGCTCCGATGCCGTTCGGGGGGCAGCCGGCGAACTGTGGAGAAGTACGGCCTTGTCGAGTGGCCCGAGATCTGAAGGACCTCGCTGGCCAACTTCACACATTGAGGAGCACCAGGTATGGCTTTGCGCAGCGAACTCACCCGGACGGAGGCCGTCGATCGCCTCGCCATCCGCGAGCTGTTAGACCCAACACCGCGACCGATGACGCCGCCGGCGGCCGTGATCAGCAATGAGGCGGCCGGTCACCCGCTGTACGACGACGCCGGCCGGCAAAGCCATGGCTCATGACAAGCCCAGCCGAGCTCAACCCAGAAGCCGAAGGGTACGAACATTCAAGAGCCCGCAGATTCGGCGGGGTCGTGCTGCCTGAACGCGAGCGCAAGAAGAACTCGCTCCAGGCCGTACCTGCTCGACCGGATTATCGCACCAGCCCGGTTACCGAAGCCTTTCC
>JAVHVL010000284.1:0-8924 GCA_032160565.1 Pseudonocardiales bacterium
ACTGGCCACCGCCGGTTTGGAGATGTCGCCGTCGATGCGTCACATGCACGGTCTCGAGGCGTCCGGCGTCGACGACGCCGCAAGCCTACGGCGCCGCCTGCCTCCGGAGGATCGCGAAGCCCTCGACGCTGCCGCGGCCCGGCTCATCCGCGAAGGTGGGCAGCTGTCGCTGCGCTATCGGGTACTCGATGCGGTCAGCGGTGAGCACACCTGGATGGATGCTCGCGGCGCCGCGGTGTTGACCGACACCGGCACAGTCGTTCGGCTCGTCGGGACCGTCGCGGACGTCACTGAACACGTTCGAGGTGAGATCGCGCTGCGCCAGGCGCATACCGAGCTGACCAACGCGCAGAGCTACGAACAGGCCGTCATCACCGCCTGCCCGGACGCCATCCATATTCACGATGTCGCGACCGAGTCGATATCGAGGGCCAATCGATTGACGCCCGATCTGATCGGCTACACGCCGGAGACGATCGATGTCATGTCCGGTCGGCAGCTGCAGGCACTGCTGCCCGCCGAGGATCTGCTGCGATTCCAAGCCGCGCTGGTCACGGCGCAGTCCGCCGCCGACGGCGAGGTCATCAAGCTTCGGCACCGGATCCTCCACGCCGATGCGACCCTGCGCTGGCTGTCCAGGCGAATGACGCCCTTCCAGCGGGACGAGCACGGGAAGGTGACGCAGGTCCTCATCGTCTCCCGCGACGTCACCCACGGCGTCCAGATGGAGGAGCGGCTCGAGCACGCCGCACTGCACGACGATCTGACCGGGCTGCCCAACCGTCGCCTGGTCGTCAACCGGCTCCGCGATGCGCTGACCAGGACCGATCGCCGCGGACAGATCGCCCTGCTCTTCTGCGATCTCGACGGGTTCAAGCGGGTCAACGACTCACACGGTCACTCCACCGGCGACGGCGTGCTCATCGCGACCTCGGATCGGCTGCGGCACGCCACTCGTACCGGTGACACGGTGGGGCGGATGGGCGGTGACGAGTTCGTGGTCATCGTCGACGTGCCGGCCGATGAAGACCCGCGGACGCTCGCGGAGAAGGTGGCCAGGCGCATCGAGCAAGCAGTGGCGCTGCCGATGGTCGTTCACGGCGAGGAGCACTCGGTCACGGTCAGCATCGGCATCGCGCTCGCGAAGGACGGGACGACGCCGCAAGGGATGCTCAGCGACGCGGACACCGCGATGTACCACGCCAAGACTTCGGGTGCCAACGGCCACACGGTGTTCGACCAGACGCTGCGCCAGGAACCGCTGCGCCGCGACCACACCGAGCGAGCCATCCGCCGGGCCCTCGAGCGCGACACCATCGAGGCGCATTACCGACCCATCGTCGATCCGGCCGACGAGAGCATCGTCGGCGTGGAAGCGCTGCTCCGGGTGCCGGACGCCGATGGCCAGTACCTGGGAAGCCGACAAGGTCATCTCCGTCGCTGAACAGCGAGGGCTGAACGTTGGGTTTGAACCGCAGCGCAAAGGACATCGCGTCCAGGGCTACCTCTTCGGCCGACCGCAGGCAGCAGCCGATGTCCTCCGCGCCGGCGTCACGACTCCTCGAGCCGGGCGAGCTCCGCTGCGGTCAGTTCGAGCTCGACGGCCCGAGCCGAATCCCGAATGGTCTCCGGCCGCGACGATCCGGGAATCGGCACCACGTAGGGCGACATCGCCAGCATCCAGGCCAGGCACACCTGCTGCGGGCTGACCCCATGCGCGGCCGCAACGTCCTGGAATGCCGAGAACGAATGGCCGAGCCCGCCTGCCGCGGAGATCCCACCCAGCGGGCTCCACGGCAGGAACGCGATCCCCAGCGAATCGCACAGAGCCAATTCGGGCTCGCTGCTCCGGAACGCCGGCGAGAACTGGTTCTGCACTGACACCAGGCGCCCGCCGAGAATCTCGTTCGCCAGCCGGATCTGGTCGGGGTTCGCGTTGGAGATGCCAGCCATCCGGATCTTGCCGTCATCGAGCAGATCGCGAATCGCGCCGACCGAATCGGCATACGGCACCTTGGGGTCGGGGCGGTGGAACTGGTACAGCCCGATCGCGTCGACGCCGAGCCGCTTCAACGATGCGTCCGCCGCCTGCTTCAGATACGCGGGATCCCCGTTCAACGTCCACGAGCCGTCGCCGGGGCGCAAGTGTCCGCCCTTTGTGGCGACGAGCACCTCGGACGTGTCTCCGCCGTATGTCGCAAGGGCCTTCGCGATGAGCGACTCGTTGTGCCCCACATCGTCGGCGTGCAGATGGTAGGCATCCGCGGTGTCGATGAGAGTGATTCCGGCGTCGAGCGAGGCGTGGATCGTGGCGATCGAACGCTGCTCGTCCGGTCGCCCCTCGATGGACATCGGCATGCCGCCGAGGCCGATCGCGCTGACGGCTACGCCACCGATCTGACGGGTCTGCATGAAGAATCTCCTTATGAAATCCGATGAAGTCCTATGAATAGGGAAATGAGCTCACCAGGCGTAGTCCTCTGGCGCCGTCTTGTGCCCGGGGAAGATCTCGTCCAACCGCGCGAGCGCCTTGTCATCGAGCCGAACGCCCAGGGCCCGCACCGCGGCGTCCAACTGCTCCTGTGTCCTCGGTCCGACGATCGGCGCGGTCACCGCCGGCTGGTGCAGTAGCCAGGCCAGCGCCACGTCACCCGGCTCATGACCGAGTTCGGACGCGAAGTTCTCGTACGCCTCGATCTGCTCACGATTCTTGGCAACCGCCTCAGCCGCGCGCCCCTCGAGCCGCCGCTGGCCGGAGCGATCCTTGCGCAGCACGCCACCCAGCAGACCTCCGTGCAGCGGCGACCACGGCAGCACCCCCAACCCGTACTGCTGCGCCGCGGGTAGCACCTCCAACTCGACGGTGCGGGCGGCGAGGTTGTACAGGGACTGCTCCGACACGAGCCCGGTGAACTGGCGCGACCCGGCAGCCCCCTGGGCCTGCGCGATGTGCCAGCCCGCGAAGTTGCTGCTGCCGACGTAAAGGATCTTGCCCTGGTTGACCGCGACCTCGATCGCCTGCCAGATCTCTTCCCACGGCGTGCTGCGATCGACGTGATGGAACTGGTACAGGTCGATGTAGTCGGTCCGCAGGCGGGCGAGGCTCGCGTCCAGCGCGCGCCGGATGTTCAGCGCCGACAGCTTGCCGTCGTTCGGCCAGTCGCCCATCTTGCCGTACAACTTGGTGGCCAGCACGGTGCGTTCCCGGCGACCGCCGCCCTGGGCGAACCAGTTGCCGATGATCTCCTCGGTGCGCCCCGGACCGCGGTCGCGCCCGTACACGTTTGCCGTGTCGATGAAGTTGATGCCGTACTCATGGGCGGAATCCATGATCGAATGCGAATCGGACTCACTGGTGAGCGGGCCGAAGTTCATCGTGCCGAGGCACAGACGACTGACGGACAGGCCGGTACGGCCGAGGTTGGTGAACTCCATGAGATCCAGCCTGCCTCGCTCGGCGCTCAGCTGTCCAACAGTGGGAATCTCTCAGACTCAACGCTTAGAGTTCTCAATCGTGGAGCTCCGTCAACTCGAACACTTCGTGGCCGTCGCCGAGCAGCGGCACTTCACCCGGGCCTCCGAGGTGCTCTCGATCTCTCAATCCGGGCTGTCCGCCTCGATCCGCGCGCTCGAGAAGGAACTGCGCACGCCGCTGTTCGTGCGAAACACCCGCCGCGTCGAGCTGACCGAAGCCGGGCGCGCGCTGCTGGCCGAGTCCCGCCGCACGCTGGCCAGCGCGCTCGCCGCGAAGGACGCGGTCGCCGCGGTTCAAGGTCTGCTGCGCGGCACGCTCTCGGTCGGTGCGGAGCAGTGCATCGGCGTGGTCGACGTCCCGGCCCTGCTGGCGAAGTTCCGCAAGGCCCATCCAGGTGTAGAGATCGTCCTGCGCCAGGCCGGCTCGGCGTGGCTGCTCGACGAGCTTGCCGCCGGACGCCTGGATGTCGCGTTCGTGGCCACGTCCGGTCGCGCGGTCGATGGCATCGAACTGATGCCGATGGCTACCGAACCCATGGTTCTCGTGTGCGCTCCCGGGCACCGACTCGCTTCGCGGAAGCAGGTGTCCGTCACCGAACTCGCCCACGAGACCTTCGTCGACTTCCACCGGGAGTGGGGCGCGCGGGGCATCAGCGACCGCGCCTTCGCCGCCGCGGGCGTCGACCATCGCGTCACGCTCGAGGTCAATGACGTGCACACGCTGCTGGATCTGGTCGCGCACGGCATGGGCGTTGCCCTCGTGCCGGCGCCGATCGCGGCGAAGAAGGCGGCACGGCTTCCCGCCGTGCCGCTAAGGCCGGGCTCGGTGGGGAGCTGGCAGGTGGCCGTAGCCGTGCCCGCCGCCGACGCCAGCAGCCTGGCCGCCGAGGCACTGCTGAAGATGCTGCCCGCCGGGAAGCTCCTGCGTACCGCTGCGCCGCTGGTAACCGCGTCGTAGCACGACGCTGTCGCGGTCCGCCTAGTTGATCTTAATGTCACGGACATCCACAGCGCCCCAATTCGACATATTTACGGCTTACCGTAAAAATATGATTTACGTTAAGAAACATCCGGTCGATGCACTGTCCGTAGCGAGTGCTCCAGCCGGCGCCGGCATGTCGCGCATCCGTCGCTCCGATGCGAGCGTGCTGTGATCACCACGATCGAACGCTATCCGCTACGCCCGGGGATCTTGGCGGAGTGGACCCTGCACCCGCTCGCGTCTGCCGAGCCGATCGAGGATTTCAGGTCACCGTCCTACTTGCAGGAGGAGCACTTCCGGGCGGAGGCATTGCTGCGCCTGAGCGGCGCGTCGCCCGGCTCATGGTTGGGCACGGCGTTCGATCTGCCGGGCAACGTCGATATCAATGTCATGAAGGCCGTGCTACTCACCGTGATCGAGCGCCACGAGAGCCTGCGCAGCGGATTCCGCTTCACCGGCCAGCGGCTGGCGCGCTTCACCTACGCCGGAGTCCAGGTCGAACTGCGGGCGAGGGTCGTCGGCGAGTTCGCCAGTGGCGAGGAGATCGCCGCCTATCTCGAGCACCGCTTCGATGAAGCGACGAACCCGTTGGACAGCGCGCTCCCGTCGGTGTTCGCGACAGTCATCCGGCCGGACTCCACCACCGTGGTGCTCGCCTCCGACCACAGCCGCACGGACGGGTACTCGATCTACCTGTTGCCGTACGAGATCCACGAGATCTACGCCGCGGAACTCGAGGGCAGGAGCCCGGATCGCCTTGCTGAGGTCGGCAGCCACGTTGACTTCAGCCATGCGGAACGCGCTAGGGCCGCGACGATCGGACCGGCGCACCCCGGCGTCCGGGTCTGGCGGGAGTTCCTCGATTCCTGTGGCGGAGCGCTACCCGAATTTCCGCTCGAGCGCGGCGTACGGCCAGGGCAGCTGCCGGAGTGGGGCGGCTTGCACGAGTCACTGTTGACCGCGGCCGAGGCCGAGGCCTTCGAGATCGCCTGCAAGCAGGCCGGCGGCCAGTTCCTCACCGGGCTTGCCGCCGCCGCGGCGATCGCCGTCTACGAACTCGGCGGTGCCTCGGAGTTCCACACCACCATTCCGGTGCACACCCGTACCCACGGACGGTGGGCGGCATCCTTGGGCTGGTACGTGAATTCGCTGCCGGTCAGTATCCGGACGGCCGGCGCCGACGACTTCACCGAGGTACTCCGGAGTGCCCGCCGAGCGCTGCGCAGCGCGCTACCCGCCCTGAAAGTCCCGTGCTCACGAGCCTGGGAACTGACCGGCATCGTCCCGCTGCTGCGAAACATGATCTCCTTCATGGACCTGCGCGCGACCCCCGGCAACGAGCACTGGAACGACTGGAACGTGTCCGGCGTGGGCAAGCCGCCACCCGGTGATCACGTGTTCCTCTGGTTTCTCCGCACTCAGGACGGCGTCTCGATCACAGCCGTATACCCCGACACCGAAACCAGCCAGGACATCATTCCGCGCGCCTGCGCACGCATCGGCGAGATCATGGGCGCCGTCGCGACAACCGGCACCTACTTCATCGCTGCGGCCCAGGCCGCCTCGGCCTGAATCCGGCCGATGCCCCTCCGGGCTCAATCTCAGGACAAGACACGCGACCCCGGTGAGACGCTAAGTCCCTGTGCCGCTAAGTCCCTGTGCCGCTAACGAGCCTTACGCGGACGAAGCTCCGCCATCTCGCCCCACCCGCTACCCGGCGCCTCGACGTTCACGATGTCGGGGGTACGTGAAATGGCGTCGGGCAGTGAGGCCATCGCCGCCTTGAAGTGATCCGACCGTACGTGCGCCTCACCCGCGGCGCCGTCCCGGAACGCCTCGACCAGGACGTACTGGTTCGGATCGTCCACGCTTCGGGACCACTCGAACATGAGGTTCCCCGGCTCGGCTCTGGTCGACGCGGTGAAGTCCGCCACGAGGGAGAGCCAGTCCTCGCTCTTGCCGGGATCGACCGAGAACTTGACGACGATGAAGATCACCTGATGGTCCCTTTTCGTGAACGCGCGCCCGGACGGATCAGCGGTGCAGCGGAAGGTGGATGCCGTAGTTCCGGAGTTTGCGGTAGATCGTCGCTCGGGAGATGCCGAGCTTGGCCGCTGCCTTGGTCGGGTTCTCGTCATTGCTGAGCAGCGCGTTCACGATCGCATCGCGCTCCAGGGCCTCGATGGGCGAGAGGGTTCGCCGAGTCGCCGAGCGGGCCTCGGGCGGAAGATCATCCGGTTCGATGACCCCGCTGCGACGCTGCTTGACGACCTGTTTGAGCACGTTGTGGAGCTGGGCCACATTGCCGGGCCAGTTCAGCCGCCCCAGCTGCGCCATGGCCTGCGGCGAGCACACCAGCTCGTCGCCGTGCGTCAGCTGGGCGAGCAGCTGCGGGACGAGCACCGGAAGATCCTCGATGCGGTGCCGCAGCGCCGGCACCTCGACCGTGCGCGGGAACAGCAGGCGAAGCGGCACCGGCGCCGGGCCACCGAGGGTCATCGCGACGCGGGGCCGCAGTTTGGGATCCAGGTCGGCGGGCTGGTCGGTCAACAACCCGGCAACCGCTGCCGCCGTGCCTTCGTCCATCCGGTCTGCGTGTGCGAGGACGATCATCGCGCGCGGCACCGCCAGATCCTCGGCCAGCGCCGTCAGCCATCCGTCCAGGCCGTCGGGGTCCGGCGGATCCACGACCCGGAAGCGGACCGACGGGTGGTGCTTGCGGTGCACCGACTGCAGCACCGCGCGTTTGCCGACGCCCGGCTCGCCCTCCACCGTGAACCAGTCGCCGGCCTGATAGCAGGAGTCGACCTGTTGGCCGGTGCGGATCCAGCCTGGTGCGGTGCCGACGAGGCCGGGCAGCTCGATCGTCGACGGCTCCCGCAAGGACAGCACCGTGCCTGACCCGAGAGGCGGGTGCTTCTCATAGCCGAGGCGGATCCGGAACACACCGCCGGCAGGGCCCGACTCACAGTGCGCCGGCACGTATCGAAGGTGCACCGCCCGCCCGCTGGGCAACTCAACGGTGCGTGCCGTCGTCTGGTGCTCGGCACGCATCGTGTCCATCGCGTAGCCGATCAGCGCTTCCTGCTCGGCGGGATCGAACAGCTGCCGCAGGTGGTCATTGCTCATCACGACGTCGTTGTTCAGCGCGAGCACCGGGCCGGACGAATGCTGACAGGTCTTCATGTACTCCTGGAACAGGGCGAACTCGCGAAGCCCGGTCTGCGCGAGCAACTCGTCCTCGATCTGCTTGGCGGTCGCCCGCGCCAACGCTGTCAGCATCGCGCCCGGAGCATCGCTCCACGTCGTGAGGTCCAGGACGCCGACCGTCTTGCCGCGGGTGGGGTGCCGGATCGGCGCACCGGCGCACGCGAATTGACCGAGTTCGTGGGAGTAGTGCTCGCGCCCGTCGACCAGGGTGACGCCGCCACTGCTGAGCGCGGTACCGATCCCGTTCGTACCGGCGAACTGCTCGGCGTAACTGAAGCCGGGTGCCAACCGCACCTCGTCCAGGTGTGCGATGAGGTCAAGCCCCGCACAGCGCCGGTCGAGAACCAGGCCGGTGTGGTCGGTGAGGACGATGCTCACCGATTCCCCCTGGAGTTGGGCACCCAGCGAGTCCAGGATCGGTGCGGCGCTTCGGAACAGCGGCGCCTCCAGATCGGGGTCGCGCACATACGGCACGGAGATCCGATCGAAGTCGACCTTGCTCTCCCGTGACCGGATCCACGAGGCGACGATCATCCGGCGTACCTGGTCATCCGGTTCGCCGTCACGGGACAGGAATCGCTCCCGTGCCCTCGCAACGTTGCGGTCGCTCTGCACGGTCACCGTCTCACGCATTGCTTGGGCCTCCAGCAGAGCTCCGTCGCCGATCTGGTCCTGCCCCCTTGCCCCAAATGTACCTCGCGCTCTTGTGGTGCAGATCTCACATTGAGACGGCGCGAGCGGTCCGCGGGGCTTGGAATACCTCTTGCGCCGACACCGACGTTGCCGACGGCAGCCGACCGGAACTGAGCCCCGAGGAGGAGCACACGGTGAGCAGACAGAGCCTGAGCAAGGCACACGAGAAGATCACCGAATTGTCGTGGGAGCCGACCTTCGCCACACCGGCGAAGAAGTTCGGCACCGACTACAAGTTCGACAAGTCTCCGAAGAAGGACCCGCTCAAGCAGATCCTTCGCTCCTACTTCCCGATGGAAGAGGAGAAGGACAACCGGGTCTTCGGCGCTATGGACGGCGCCATTCGCGGCAACATGTTCCGCCAGGTGCAGGAGCGGTGGATGGAGTGGCAGAAGCTGTTCCTGTCGATCATCCCGTTCCCGGAGATCTCAGCCGCCCGGGCCATGCCGCTGGCCATCGACGCGGTCCCCAACCCGCAGATCCACAATGGACTGGCCGTCCAGATGATCGACGAGGTGCGCCACTCGACGATCCAGATGAACCTCAAGCGGCTGTACATGAACCA
>JAVHVL010000301.1:0-4884 GCA_032160565.1 Pseudonocardiales bacterium
GTAGGCCTTCTTGATCGCGACGACATCGGACGCGCTCAACCCGGCTGAACTCGCGGACGGGCTGCCGCTCGTCGTGCCGCCGCTCGTGACGGTGGCAGGGCTGCTCGACGCGGCGGACGTGCCCTTCGAGCCGGTGCAGCCGGCCACGGAGGCAGCCAGAACCACGGTGGCCACGAGTGGCGCGCAGCGTCGTGCGGCCACCCGGCCGGTACCGGGCAAGATCATCGCGGAGTCCTCTCGGGGGGTCGGGGCTCGTTGGCGCGTCTAAGTTCTACGCGCCCTTGACCGGTAACGGACCGACGCCGCGCAAGACAGAATCGCAGAATAAATAAGGTTGCGGCGCTCTCGTAGCCTTCGTTAGCCTGCTTATACAACGCCAACCAGTGCGCACAGGTGCGCGCGATCGACGAGAGGGGGTAGCCGCGATGACCACGAACATGACCACGACGATGGCTGCCCTGCCTGGCAACAGCGCGCCGTCGTTCGTGGTGTCCACGGGCCCCGCAGCGTTCTGGCACCTCGCCGCTGATGGCGTCGCCGCTGATCACGTCGCCGTTCACGACGTGCCGCGGTCGGCTGTCACGCCGATCCCGACCCGCCGTCGCGTCTCCGATCTGGCCGCCAAGCAGGACCGCCCACCTCGAGGAATACCTCGCTGACTTCGATCAGCGACAGGCTCCTCGAGGCCGCGGCTCCCACTTGGGAACCGCGGCCTCGTTGTTTGTCCGGTCGCTGTTGCGCCGACAACTGAACAAGTTCCGTCCGACAACCCACATGAAGGAGGTGACCCGACGTGTTGACCAATTTCGCGCCGAAAGAACTCGCCGCACAGGCGTATTGCGACCCGATCGGGCTGGACCCGCTCGCCAAGGAATGCCCCGACGACGTGCCGTGCCGCGTGCAGGATGCGGACCTCTGGTTCGCGGACAACCCAGCTGAGCTCGAGCGGGCCAAGGCCCTGTGCCTGGACTGCCCGGCCCGGTTGGCCTGCCTCACCGGTGCGATCGAGCGTCGGGAGCCCTGGGGCGTCTGGGGCGGGGAGATCTTCGAGCGCGGCGCCATCGTCGCGCGCAAGCGTCCGCGCGGTCGTCCGCGCAAGGACACGAACACCGAGGTCGCCGCGTGAGCCGTCGCGTGGAGCCGAGCCGTCAGCACGCATTGCGTCAGACGACGCTATTGCGTCAGACCGATCAGGGGAGCATCGAGATGAACACCATGCACGAAGCGTTGGCGCGCGAGCGAATGCGCGTCGACGAACGCGAGGCGCAGCAGCATCGCGTCGCCAAGGAACTGGCCGCGGCTCGCCGCTGGCACCGTCTGGAGCAGCGGGTCCGCGCCGTCCAGCGCCGGCACGCACAGCGCGCGAGCTGAACCGCGTCATGACGAACGGCCGTCGGATCACCCGATCCGGCGGCCGTTCGGCATGGCTGCGGCAGTCACCACCACTGCTGCTCCAACTTGGCCTCGATCGAGCGGACGTACTTGCGGGTGCAGGCGGCACACACCCAGCGGGTGTGCGGACCGTCGCGGGTCTCGACGATGTCCGCGCACCACGTCACCGGCGGGTCGCCGTCCTCGACAGGGTCGGCGGTCCGGCCACAGATGGAGCAGGTTTCGTGCACGTCTTCATCACAGCGCCCCGTTGCCTCGAGGTAAAGAGGACACGACGGGCAGGTGTCACCACAGTGACATGGAGCGACGGAAGATTCCGCCCAGATCATCCGCATTCACCGCACGCGGCGCGGTGTCGAGCAGCCGCTGCTGCTTGAGCGTGCCGGCCACGAGCTCGTCGAGATCCTTTTCGCCGAACCCGACCGCACCCACACCGGCCGGGATGCCGATGTCGCGCATGAGCGAGATCAGCACGCTCGGCAGCAGGTCAGCCGGATCAGCCGGCTCCCCGGCAGCCGGGTCGAGCAGTCGCGCGGCGCGCAGATGACGCTCGGGCGCCGCGGCGAAGGTGAACCGGAACGTCTCCGGCGCGGTGAGTGACACGGCCATGCCGTGCGGCACCATCGCCTCTCCGGCCGGATAGTCCACCGGGTGGTAGTCGCGCACCTGCCCCGCGATCGGGTAGGCGTTGGCGTGCGGAATGTGCACGCCGGCGTTGCCGAAGCCGAGCCCGGCGAAGGTCGCGGCCAAGGCCATCGTTCCCCGCGCCTCGATGTCCGCGCCATCGGCAACCGCGCGACGGAAGCTGGTGGCCAGCAACGACAGCGCCTGCTCGGCCCACATGTCCGAGATGGGATTGGCGCCGCAGTAGGGCACGCGCTGCTCGGGCCGCTTGCGCGCCACGGCTGTGTACGGCCGCGCCGTGTAGCTCTCCAGCGCGTGGCACAGGATGTCCATGCCCGCCGAGGCGGTGACGCCGGCCGGCTGGGTGAGGGTGAGCGCCGGGTCGACGACCGCGAGCGTGGGGCGCAGCCGCGCGTGGCTGATGCCGCTCTTCACCCGCTGCGCGAGCACGTCGAGGACGCAGATCGTGGTGCTTTCGGCGCCGGTCCCGGTCGTGGTCGGTACCGCGACGAGCGGGTGCAGCGGCGCGGTGGGGGGCTGCCCGCCGCCGACGGGCTCGTTGACGTAGTCGATCAGCTCGCCCGGATTGGTGAGCATGAGGTTGACGGCCTTCGCGGTGTCGATGCTCGAACCGCCGCCGACCGCGACGAACGCGTCCCACGGCCCGTTGCCGCGGGCCCATTCGATCGCCGCCCGCATGCTCGCGTCGGTCGGTTCGACGCGCACCCCGTCGAAGACGGCAGCGGCCACACCGAACTGAGCCATCTGCGCTGCGATGCGCTCGGGCAGGCCGGTGGCGGCCACACCCGGGTCGGTGATGACGAGCGCGCGCCGCGCACCGAGCTGAGCGAGGTCGTAGCCGATCTCGTCCGACGCACCGGTGCCGAACTTCAACGCCGGTGCGCCGTAGGTGAAGACCGTCTCCATCGAGGTCATGCGGCGAAGCCCGGCTGCCACCGCTCCGCCAGGGCGCGGTACGGGGCCGTGGCGCCGAGCTGGCACAGCACGCCGATGGACCCGAGCGTCACGCGGTGGATGAGCAGGTACGACGGCGGCAGGTTGAACATCCGCCCGACGCGGGCCTCCTCGCGGCGCGGGTCGCCGAGGCGGTTGGCCTGCGCCCGCATCCAGTCGCGGGTGAACGTGAAGGTCGGTGCTGCGAGTGGCTCGAGGATCGGGCGGAGGTAGTCCATGACCTGCTCCGGGGTCACGTCCATGCCGGGGCGGATGAAACCCTGCTGGCGCATCTCCCGCATCACGCCGGCGCCGTCCCCGTCGAGCGCCAGCCTGGTGAGGCGGCCGAGCGGTTCCGGGGAGCCGCCGGGCAGGCGGGCGACCGCGCCGAAATCGACGACCCCGAGCCGCCCGTCGGCGAGCATGCGGAAGTTCCCCGGGTGCGGGTCGGCGTGCAGCAGCCCGGCACGGGTCGGGGCGGAGTAGTGCAGCAGCGCTAGGAGCGAGCCGGCGCGATCGCGCTCGTCGGCGCTGCCGTGCGCGATGATCCGCGACAGCGGTGTCCCGTCCAGCCACTCGGTGACGATGGCCTTCGGGGCGCTGGCCACCACCCGGGGGATCGCGATGTCGGGATCGTCGGCGTACCCGGCCGCGAAGTCACGCTGGGACTGTGCCTCCAGGGTGTAGTTGAGCTCCTCGAGCACCCGCTCCTTCAGCTCGGCGAGCAGCGGCTTCACCTCCAGCCCCGGCGACATGCGGGCGAATAGCCACGCCAGGCGGGAGAGCTGGGTGAAGTCGGCCATCAGGGCCGGACCCGCGCCCGGGTACTGCAGCTTGACCGCCACCTCGCGGCCGTCAGCCCACACGGCGCGGTGCACCTGGCCGATGCTCGCTGCCGCGGCCGGCGTCTCGTCGAAATGCTGGAATCGCTCGGTCCAGCGGCGGCCGAACTGCTCGTCGAGGACGCGGCGAACCGTGCCTGCGGCCATCGGCGGCGCGGCTTCCTGCAGGCGCGTCAGCGCTTCGCGGTACGGCGCGGCGGACTCCTCGGGCAGGGCGGCTTCGAACACCGACAGCGCCTGCCCCAGCTTCATCGCGCCCCCCTTGAGCTCGCCGAGGACGGTGAACAGCTGTTCGGCCGTGCGGGCCTGCAACTCGGCGGTGACCTCGCCGGCGGATTTCCCGCTGATCCGCTTGCCGAGCCCCAGAGTGGCTCGGCCGGCGACACCCAGTGGCAGCGACGCGAGCTTGGCGGTACGGGCCACGCGTCGCTGCGGGATGTCGCTCACAGAGGTCATTGTGCCGAACAGTCGCAGTCCGGATGCGCCGGCCAGCTGCGGCGGCGGATCCGCCAGTCGGGTTGGTGCAGTTCGAGCGTGCCGTCGATCGCGGCGGGCTGCTCGCCGTCCAGGTAGCTGAGGATCTGCAGGGCCGCGACGCCCGCGACGACGGTGGACACCGCGACGTCCGACGCGACGCCCCTGCGCGGCTGCGCAGTGAGCTGCACGGCCAGCGCGCTCCACGCCGGGTCGCGGTCCCGGCGGTGCAGGTCGGCGCAGCGCAGGCAGCTGGTGAGCCCGGGGATCACGAGCGGCCCGACGACACCGAAGTCGGGGCCGAGCCGCACCGCGAGGTGCGCCCAGCCGTGGGCATG
The DNA here is from genome assembly GCA_032160565.1 of Pseudonocardiales bacterium. Classification (GTDB taxonomy): domain Bacteria; phylum Actinomycetota; class Actinomycetes; order Mycobacteriales; family Jatrophihabitantaceae; genus RYN-117. The sequence goes on from JAVHVL010000301.1 coordinate 4,625, forward strand.
CAGGGCATCGCGTTGTTCGGCCTCGATCGGCTCGTCGATGGCCAGCACGACGAGATCCGGGCGCTCGCTGGTGGGAAGCGGCGTGGTGTCCGCGTCGGGCGCGGCCCGGCGCACGGCGTCAGCCGCGGCGGCGCTGAGCGCGGCCCCCTCGTCGCTCGGGAGCACGCCTCCGGGGACCGCCTGGTGCAGCCGGACGGGGTCCGCGTCGAGAACCTGCACCCGCCCCACCCCAGCGGCGGCGAGCAGCGTCGCGACGTGGG
>JAVHVL010000376.1:0-3583 GCA_032160565.1 Pseudonocardiales bacterium
GCTGGCAGGCGAGCGGATCCTCGGTCTGCCCCGTGGCTAGGCACTGACCGGGCATACACCCAGTCGAGGAACCGCTCCACGCCGCGCACGACATGTGCACTGCGGATCGAGGGGAAGATGTCGAACGCGTGCTGCGCGCCGCCGATCTCGGCGTAGGCAACCGGATTCCCGGACACCGCACGCAACCGCTCCACGAACGCGCGCGCGTCGCCCACCGGCACGAGCGTGTCGTTCTTGCCGTGGATGACGAAGAACGGCGGCACGACCCTGTCGACGCGCGACAGCGGGGAGGCGGCGCGGTAGTCCTCCGGATAGCGCGCGTCACGGCTCATGACGTACGGGCGGATCAGGGAATTCAGCCGCTGCCGCGAGTCCTTCGTGCCGCTCTCGTCGGTGAAGTCGTACACGCCGTAGTGCGGCACGCAGGCCTGCACCGAGGTGTCGACGTGCTCGAAGCCGGGCTGCAGCGACCTGTCCGCCGAGGTCAGTGCCGTCATCGCGGCGAGGTGCCCACCGGCGGAGCCGCCAGTCACGGCGATGAACGACGGGTCGGCGCCGAACTCCGCGACGTGCTCGTGGATCCACGCGATCGCCCGCTTCACCGCGACCAGGTGTTCCGGCCATCGAGCCCGCGGCGACAGCGGGTAGTTGACCGCGACGCACACCCATCCGCGGGCGGCCATCTGCAGCATCAACGGGATGCCCTGCTGCTCCTTGTTGCCGATCATCCAGCCGCCGCCGTGCACCTGCAGCAGCACGGGGCTCCCGCTCGGAAGGTCGCGGTGGTGGTAGACGTCCAGCTCGAACCGCTTGCCGCCCGGCGCGTAAGGGAGGCGCCGCTTGGCCATGACGTCGACGTGCCGCATCCGGAACGGCCAGGCCAGCTGGCGCCACGGGGTGGCCAGGTCCGCCGGCTCCGGCGGGCGCGTCAACCCCTTCGCGTAGCCCTCGCCCAGCGCCTCGCGTAGGGCCTTCTCCACCTCGTGCCGGGCCCGCTGCCCGGCGGCGATCAACGAGCCGTATCCGATCGCGCTCACCGCCGCTGCGGCGACACCGAGGCGGTCGGCGCGGCGATGCAGACCGTGCCGTGCGGCGTGGACGCCCACGTCCACCGCCGTGGCCGCGGCCAGCTGGGGTGCCAGCTCCGCGGCCAGCCACCCGGCGAAGAACGCCGGCACCGACGCGGGGCCGCCGGGGATCGGTCGGGTGGCATTGGCGGTCAGCGCGAGCTGGACGAGCTGTCGGGTGAGGAACAGGTCACTCATAACCCTCGATCCTAGGCAATAACTAGAACGAGTTCTATTATCGCGCGATGGACCGACTCAGCGGCCTGGACGCGAGCTTCCTGTACTTCGAGACGCCCGCGCACCTGATGCATGTCTGCGGTCTTCTCGTGCTCGACCCGTCCACCGTGCCGGGCGGCTACCGATTCGACAAACTGCGCGAGACGTTGCGCATTCGCCTGCACGACAACCCGGCGTTCCGCCGCAAGCTGCACCGCCCACTGCTCAACATCGACCACCCGGTCTGGGTCGAGGACGACGAGTTCGACATCGAGCACCACGTGCGGCGCGTCGCCGTGCCGAGCCCCGGCGGCAGGGAGGAGCTCGCGGAGCTGTGCGGCGACGTCGCCGGCCAGCCGCTGGACCGAAGCCGTCCGCTGTGGGAGTTCTGGGTGATCGAAGGGCTCGCTGATCGCGCCATCGCGGTGATGACGAAGATGCACCACGCCACGGTGGACGGGGTGAGCGGCGCAAGCCTCGTCTCGGAGTTGTGCGGCATCGAGCCGGACGCGCCCCCGATGGTGCGGCGCGACGCGGCACCGCCGGCGCGACGGCCGCGCGAGAGGGAGATCGTGCTGGACGGGCTGCTCGGCATCGCCAAGCGGCCGGTCAAGCTGGCTCGCGTGCTCCCCGAGACGCTGCGCGTGCTGCCGAGTTGGGTGCAGCGCTCCCGCCGCGGCACCGCGATGCCCGCGCCGTTCACCGCGCCGCGCACGTCACTCAACGGCACGGTCACCGGTCACCGCGGCGTCGCCTTCACTCGGCTGAACCTCGCTGAGGTCAAGGAGGTCAAGAACGCCCTCGGCACCACCGTCAACGACGTCGTGCTCTCGATCTGCTCCGGCGCGCTGCGCAAGTACCTCGCCGACCGCGGCGAGCTACCGGACACCTCGCTGGTCGCGATGGTGCCGGTATCGGTGCACGGCAAGGCGAAGGGCGCAGGCACCAACAAGGTGTCCGGCATGTTCGCCTGCCTGTCGAGCGACATCGCCGACCCGGCCGATCGGCTCGCCGCGATCGCCGCTCAGAACCGCATCGCCAAGGAGCACCACCAGACCCTGAGCGCGTCGCTGCTGCAGGACTGGGCCCAGTTCGCCGCTCCGAACACCTTCGGCCTCGCCGTGCGCGTCTACTCGCGGCTGCGGCTGGCCGAGCGGCACCCGGTCGTGCACAACCTGGTCATCTCGAACGTGCCCGGCCCGCCGATGCCGATCTACTTCCTGGGTGCTCGGGTCGTGGGCTTCTATCCCTTCGGCCCCGTCTTCCACGGCGCCGGGCTGAACGTCACCGTGCTGTCCAGCGACGGCCATCTCGACGTCGGCCTCATCGCCTGCCGAGAGCTCGCTCCGGACCTGTGGGCGCTCGCCGACGACCTGCCGATCGCGTTGGCGGAGCTGCTCACCGCGGCTCGTGGGCGGCAGCCCGAGCAGCCACCGATGCGCAGGCCGACCGCACGGCAGGCGTGAACCGCTCGGCGCGCAGCACACACGAGGCGTGTCCTGCGTCGATCTCGTAGACCGCCGCGTGCGGGATCTGCCGTGCCAATGCGTGCTGTCGTGCCGGGGAGATGAGGCGGTCGCGCCCGGTGACGACGACCGCGGCGGGGACATCCATGCCACCGATCCACGCCGACGAGTCGAAGCGGCTGATCGCCGCGGCTGCCCCGGCGACTCCGGCGCCGGGCGTCGAGCGGAACTGTGCGAACGCCCAGCGGTTGTGGTCCCAGCGGTCGCAGTGGGGCGGTTGCGCGCCGACGGCGCGGACTACGCTGGCCCGTCGCTTCGCCGCCGCCGCGAGACCGGCGCTCACCACGCGTAGCGCGGCGGGGTCGTTGCGCGAACCGGGAAAGCGCGTCGTACTCGCGCACAGCACCGCGCCGGCGAGCCGCTGCGGATGCCGGCGCCAGGTCAGCTGCGCGACGAGCGAGCCCATCGAGTACCCGACGGCGACGAACCGGTCGATGCCCAGCGCGTCGGCCACGGCGGCGGCGTCGTCGGCGCAGTCCTCGAGGGTGAACCGCGGCGAGTGGATGCCCTGCCCGTGCCAGCGCTGATCGAAGAGCACGACGCGGTAGTGCTGCCGCAATTCGCGCAGCGCCGGATACCAGGTGAGCAGTCCGGTGCAGGCCAGCGCATGCAGCAGGAACAGCGGTGGTGGCTGCACACTGTTGCCGCACGCGGTTTCGACCGGCCCGGTGTCGATGACGTTGGTCTGGCCGCGGCCGGGCAGGTCGAGGAGTTCGCCGTCCGGTATGTCATCGGCTGGGGGGATGCTGACCTGCCGCCCTGTCGCGCGCCTGC
>JAVHVL010000391.1:0-3034 GCA_032160565.1 Pseudonocardiales bacterium
GGGCGGGGGATCCGTCACTCGGGCGGGGAATCCGTCACTCGGGCGGGGGATCCGTCACTCGGCGGGCAGATCCGTCACTCGGGACGGAGATGCGTCACCCGAGCCTGGCGGCTACCTGCCGCGGAACACCGGCTTCTGCTTGGCGACGAACGCGGCAGTGGCGTTGCGGTGGTCCTCGGTGGCGCCGCAGCGGGCCTGCAACTCGGCCTCCTTCGCCAGCGCGTCCGCGAGCGTGGCGGTGGCGGCGTAGCGCAGCGACTCCTTGATCGCGCCGTACGCCACCGTCGGGCCGGCGGCGAGCCGCGCCGCGAGCTCCTGCGCCACGGGCAGCACGTGCTCGGGCTCGACGACGGCGTTCACCAGCCCCATCTCCAGGGCCGCTTCCGCAGGGACCGGATCGGCCAGCAGCGCCAGCGCAGTGGCGCGCGCCGACCCGATGATGCGCGGCAGAGTCCACGACACGCCGCTGTCCAGGGTCAGCCCCACGTTCGCGAACGCGAGCAGGAAGCCGGCCGTGTTGGCGGCGATCCGGAAATCGCAGGCGAACGCCAGCCCGGCTCCGGCGCCGGCAGCCATGCCGTTGACCGCCGCGACAACCGGCTTTGCGATCCCGGTCAGCCCCAGGATAAGGGGGTTGTAGTGCTCGATCACCGTGTTCAGCGGCGCCGGGTCGTTGGCCTCCAGCAGCGCGACGTGCTCGCGGAGGTCCTGCCCGACGCAGAACCCTCGGCCGGCGCCGGTGAGGATCACGGCGCGCACGGAGTCGTCGCGGGACACCTCGTCCACCGCGGCATTCAGCGCCTGCTTGAGTTCCACGGACAGCGAGTTCATCGACTCCGGCCGGTTGAGCGTCAACGTGGCGACGCCGTCGGCGCGATCCAGCAAGAGCACGTCAGACACGGGAAACACCCCTTCGCAAGATGGTTTCCGCGACGCTACCGCCACCCTGGATTGGGCGGGCGGGGGCCGATGCGGGAGAATGGTCGGAACTGGTGTCGCGAGGTGTCGCTTCGCCGGGCGGATGTCAGACACGTGAGCGGTCATCGCTCATCGAGGAGGTACGCATGGCGGCCATGAAGCCGCGGACGGGCGATGGTCCGCTCGAGGTCACCAAGGAGGGGCGTGGGATTGTCATGCGCGTCCCCCTGGAGGGCGGCGGACGTCTCGTTGTCGAGATGTCGGCCGACGAGGCGGCCGCGTTGGGCGACGCACTGAAGCAGGTCGTCGGCTAACCGTCTGATCATCCGGCCCCGGTTCCGGCGCGAGAGCGCTGGGTGCCGGGGCCGAATGCTGTCCGCGCATAGGATCGGCGGGTGCTCGACGTCCGCATCGCCCCGGCCCCTCCGGACGTCGAGGTCCGTCCCGTCGACACCCGCGGCAAGCCCGACCAGCTGCGGGCCGCTGCCGGCATGCTCGCCCGGGAGCTGCCCGCCGGACCGGCGGCCGTCGCCTGCCGTGGCCTGCGCGGTGACCGGCTGGCCGCCTTCACCGAGGGGCTCGTCCTTGGCGCGTACCGCTTCAGCCTCGCCTCGGTGTCCCCGCCCGGGCCCGGCCCGGTCCAACTCGTCGGCGTCGACGACGCGGCGGCCGTCGAACGCGGGCTGCGCAACGCCCGCGCGACCGTGTGGGCCCGCGACCTGGCCAACACGCCGGCCGCCACCAAGACCCCGGCGTGGCTCGGTGCGCAGGCCGCCCGCGAGTTCAGCGCGCTCGGCGTGGAGGTCACCGTCCACGACGAGCAGTGGCTCGCGGCCAACGGCTTCGGCGGGATCCTCGGCGTCGGGGCTGGGTCCGCTGCGCCCCCCCGGCTGATCGAGGCGTCCTGGCGGCCCCGCGGCGCGCGAGCGGGCGTGCATGCCGTGGTGGTCGGGAAGGGCATCACGTTCGACACCGGCGGCATCAATCTCAAGCGCGGCGCCGGTATGCGCACGATGCACACCGACATGTCCGGGGGTGCCGCCGCGCTGGCCGCGCTGCGCACCATCGCCGAACTGCGGCTGCCGGTGCGCGTCACGGTCCTGGTCCCTGCGGCGGAGAACGCCTTCTCCGGTTCCGCGTTGCGGCCCGGTGACGTGGTCCGCCACTTCGGCGGGCGCACGAGCGAGATCATGAACACCGATGCCGAGGGGCGGATCGTCCTGGCCGACGCGCTCGCCTATGCCGCGGCCCGCCTTCGCCCGAGCGTCCTGGTAGACCTGGCGACCCTCACCGGCGCGATGAAGGTGGCGCTCGGGCTGCGCGTCGGTGGGCTGTTCGCCACCACCGACTCCCTCGCCGCCGCGCTGGTCGCGGCGGGGCGCACGAGCGGCGAACCGCTGTGGCGGCTGCCGCTGGCCGTGGACTACCAGGGGACGCTGCGTTCGGATGTCGCCGATGCGCAGAACTCGCCCGGCAATCCGGGCGGCATCACGGCCGCGCTCTTCCTCCAGCCGTTCACCGGCGGGCTGCCCTGGGCGCACCTGGACATCGCCGGGCCGGCTCGCGCCCCCGAGGACGACGGCTTCCTCTCTCGCGGCGGCACGGGGTTCGGCGCGCGGCTGATCGCACGCTGGGTCGAGTCGCTTGGCTGAGCTGGTGCTCCCGCTCGTCGTGCGGATCGAGCGGGCCGAGCCGCCGGAGCGCACCGACGCCCTCGAGGCGGCCGGGCGCGCCGTCCTGCTCATGCTCACGTCCGCCCCGGAGGAGTGGCGCGGGGCGATCGAGGCCTGGGACGGCGAGCGGATCCGTAAGGTGGTCCGCCGCGCCCGGGGCGCCGAGTGGCGACGCGCCGAGACGCTGCCAGGGTTGACCGTCCAGCACGGCACCGCGCAGGTGCGGGTGTACCCGCCGATCCCTGTCGACGGGTGGCCGCCGGAGCTGGCGCGCCTGCAGGTCGGCGGCACCGAGCTGACCGACCCCGAGCCGCCACCTCCTGCGCCCGCCGGCGTGCCGGTGGTGCTGCTGACTCCGCATGCCGAGATGACCGCCGGCAAGGCGATGGCGCAGGCGGGGCACGCGGCGCAGCTCGGCTGGCGCGCCTGCTCCCCGGCCGACC
>JAVHVL010000474.1:0-5270 GCA_032160565.1 Pseudonocardiales bacterium
TCGAACACCTCGACCAGCTGGCGGAAGGTGATGTCGCCGAGCGTCGGGTCGTCGGAGGCGGGGAGGAAGCCGGTGGGGCCGATGGAGCCCGCCACGAACCGGTCCTCGCCGACGGCGCGCCGGGCGATCTCGGCGGCGCCGCGGTTGATCTCGTACACGTGCTCGCCGAGGCCCCACTCGTCGAGCTTCAGCTTGCTGGCCTGGAAGGTGTCGGTCTCGACCACCTCGGCGCCGGCCTCTACCATCGACTCGTGCACGCCCTGGATCACGTCGGGGCGATTGAGGACGAGCGCCTCGTGGCACTTGCCCTGCAGGCCCATGTAGTCGTCCTGGGTCAGGTCGAACTGCTCGAGCGTGGCGCCCATGCCGCCGTCGTAGACGACGACGCCCTTGCGTATGGCTTCCAGGTAATCGCGCATGGCAGTTAAAGAGGGTACTTATGCCTAGTGGGTGCGGCATGGCACGACCGTGGTGTCCAAAAGGCTGCCGTCGGTCGCGAAAAACGCCAGGCGCGCGCTGCCTGGAGCCAGGTCGATCCGCAGAGCGCCGTAAAGGCGGTCGTTCGCGAACGCCAGGCCGGGATGCGAGCGGTCCACCGCGTAGTGGCTCTTGCCGCCCGAGCCCGCGACCAGCTGCGTGAGCGTCCCGCGCGCGCGAAAGCGCTCCATGTCGTGGTCGTGGCCCGAGAGCACCAGGCTCGCGTGTCCCTGGAGCGCCTGCCAGTAGGGGTCCATGTCGGGGCCGTCGCCGTGCAGCCCGGCCGAGAAGCGCGGCCGGTGCCAGAACGCCAGCCGGCAGTCGCCCGCCTCGCGCAGCTGGGTCTTCAGCCACGCGAGCTGCTCGCTGCGGTGCCCGGTCTCGGAGTTGAGCTCGATCAGCCGCCAGCCGCCGGCGCGGAACGAGTACCACTCGGGCGTCCGGCGCCCGTGGATGCCGCGCCAGTACGGGTCGTAGCCGGTGGTGTGCACGGGCCAGTCGTGGTTGCCGGGAGTGGGGGCGGTGCGCCGGGCGAGGCCGCCGAATACGGGCTTGTAGGCGGTACGAAATGCCTGCCGGGTGCCGTGCGGGTAGATGTCGCCGAGGTAGATGAAGACATCCGGCCTGCCGCGGACGAGGAGCCGCCCGACGGATCCGGCGTTCGGGCCGCCCGCCCCGTCCCCGACCGCCCAGACGACGGCGCGCGCGGGCGGGCCGTCCGGCATGAACGGGGCGGCCGTGGCGCTCGGCGCGCCGGCCGCGGTGGACGTGGCGTGTAGGCCGCTGGATCCGGGCAGCAGCAGCGCCACGAACAGCAGCAGGGACGACCGGAGCCGCATGGCTCATGTTCTACCCGCGGCCCAGGCGATGCGAACCGGCGCCTGGCAAGGAAGCAGGCGCACGGGCGTACCAGGTACGCCGAGCGCCGGTGATGCAGCCAGACGCCGGTGGCAGCCCGTCTAGGTGAGCTTCCCTATCCGGAATATCTTCGTGCCACAGTCCGGGCACGTCCCCTGAATCGCGGGGCGACCATTCTTCATGGTCACCTGGTCGGATTCTGGATCTCGACCTTCTTCTTCTCCTTGACGCAATAACCCTCGGGCACGGCGCCACCTCCTGAGTAGGGGTCGGCGCATAGTCTTTCGCCCCCATGGGACGGATTCCTGTGGGTTTATGCGATTCCTGCCGGCACCAGCAGCTCGTGCCGAACCGCCGCGGATCCGTGTTCTCGCTGTGCCGGCTGTCGAGGGTGGACCCGCGCTTTGCGAAATACCCGCGGCTCCCGGTGTTGGAGTGCTCCGGCTATGAGCCGCGCTCGGCCGGCGAGAGCAGCGAGTAGAGGTCGCTCGCGATCGCGTCCGGCTCGTTCGCGAGCTGGCGCCACGTGATCCGGATAGCGGACTTGCGCGTGAACGCTCGGAAGCGGCGCTCGAGTTGCTTGCGCGTGATGCCTTTGCACATCGCCCCTAGAGCATTACCCAGCTGTTGTTCGTGTTACAGGACGGTGAGGGGAGCTAGCCGCTCTTGACGACGGTCGTGCCGTCATCGGCGACGTGCGCGTCGGGTGCCTTCGAGCTGATCTTGCCGGTGAAGCTGCCGGCCGGCAGGCCGCCTCCGGCGAGGATCGCCTTCGCCTTGCCGTTTAGCCCGGCCGCCACTGCGTAGTGCAGGGTGTACGGGCCTGCGACCACCGCGGTGACGTCCCACTTGAACGTCTTCGTCTCGCCGGGCTTCAGCGGGCCGAGGGCCGACGTGCCGACGTAAGCGGTGTCGCCTCCGCGCGGGCCGGTGTTCACGATGAAGCGCGGGCGCCGTGGGTCGGCGAGGTTCGGCTGGGTGCTGCGCTCGTCGAAGGACTTCACGGTGACGGCCACGTTCGGGATCGTCTTCGTGTCAACGTTCTTCACGGTGATGGTCATGATCGACCGCTTCGCGAGGGACTGCGTGTCGGGGAACTTCGCCTCGATGACCCGCACCTTGTAGTTGCCGGACGGCTCGCCGGCGTCTTGCCGGGGTCCGCCGCCGCAGCCCGCGACCGCGAAAGCAGCACACGCGAAGGCGACAGGCGCTGTCCTCCGAACTCTCCCCCTCACGCTCAAGGCGCGCGAACCGTACCACCGTCCCGTCGAGGCATGCACCAGTTTCATCAAGGGAACAACGTTTGTCGGTTGCTAGTGCTGACGCTGGTGGCGTACTCTTCGGCCTCATCAGAGCGGGCCGTTGGGGGATGGTCCCGAGGGAGGAGTGCAGTGGGTTGGTCCGTGCAGTAGCCGACAGAGCCTTCTTGCCGACGAAGAACCTGCTCGAACAGGTCGGCGACATGATGATCCTTACGGGCAAGACGATCATGTCTGCCGTCCGTCCGCCGTACCCGTACGGAACGGAGTTCGTGCAGCAGTTCCTCTTCGCGCTGCGCCTCTGCTGGTTCCCTCTTCTGATCTCGACGATCGCGTTCGGGTACGGCGCGCCCGGCCTTCAAGCGGGCAACTTCCTCGTCCTCTTCGGCGCCATCGACCGGCTGGGCGGCTTCTTCGTCCTCTCGTCGATCCGCGAGTTCGCACCGTTCGTCACCGCGATCATCCTCGCGGGCGTCGCCGGCACGGCCATCACCGCCGACCTCGGCGCCCGCAAGATCCGCGAGGAGCTTGATGCGCTCCAGGTGCTCGGCGTCGACCCGGTCAAGAACCTGGTCGTGCCGCGCTTCCTCAGCCTGATGATCGTCACTGGGCTGTTCAACATCTACGCGCTGATGTTCGGAATCTTCGGAGGGGTCCTCGCGACGCTGACGTTCAAGGCGCCACTGGGACCGTTCTTCGCGACCCTCCTGACCAACGCCAGCACGACGGACCTCTGGGGAAGCGTGGTGAAGACCACGCTCTTCGGGGCCATCATCGCCGTCGTCTCCTGTTACAAGGGAATGACCGCAAGCGGTGGCGCCGAAGGAGTGGGTCGAGCCGTCAACCAAGCGGTCGTCATCGCGTTCCTCGGCGTGTTCGCGTTCAACTACGTGTTCACGCAGACCTTGCTGGCAACTCACCCTGAGATCTCGGTGATCAAGTAATGCCCATCGGCTGGCTGAGCGTCCCGAAAGACTGGATCACCACCTTCGGCGTCATCGCGAAGTTCGCGGCCCGCGTCGTCGCGGAGGTTTTCACCGGCAAGGTGTTCCGCTTCTTCGGCGAGGCGCTGCGCCAGTGCGGCGTCCTGATCCTCGGCTCCACGATGGTCATCTGGGGACTCGCCTTCATCCTCGGGCTGCAGTGCGGCATCGAGGGCGCGTACTTCAACCGCTCGGTCGGCGCGCCGGCCTACGCCGGTGTCTTCTCGGCGTGGTGCGACCTGCGCGAGATCATGCCCTACGCGTTCGGCTACATGATGAGCGCCAAGGTGGGCACGGGCCTGGTCGCCGAGCTCGGCTCGATGCGGATCACCGACGAGATCGACGCGCTCGAGGTGATGGGCATCAGCTCGATGACCTTCCTGTGCGCGACGCGCCTGCTGGCGGCGTGGCTCGTGCTGCCGTTCATGTACGTGGCGGCGGTCGGAGCCGGCTTCTTCGCCAGCTATCTGGCGGTGGTCCAGCAGATCGGCGAGGTGTCGTCCGGAGGCTTCTTCCTGATCTTCTGGATGTTCCAGAACCCTCCCGACCTCTTATACAGCGTGATCAAGGGCATGGCGATGGCGACGGTGATCGTCCTCGTCGGCCTCTACTACGGGTACAACGCCTCCGGTGGACCCGTGGGCGTCGGTACGGCGACTGCTAAGTCAATGGTGTTGAACACGGTGTTGGTGCACCTGGTCGGAATGCTGGGGACCCAGGTCTTCTGGGGATCGAATCCGCGAGCGCCGATCGGCGGCTGATGGAGAGAGATATGGCTGACGAGGAACGAACAGAAGAGGTGCCTGCGGACGAGCAGCGCACCGACCGGATCGCGGCAAGCAAGGAAGGCCAAGAGGGCGAGTGGAACGCGCCGAGCCAGGCGCAGAAGGCCTACCGCGAGCAGACCTTCGACCCGAGCGGCCTCGAGAGGCGTGAGGCGGCGCCCGAGGGCATGGAGAAGGAGTACGAGTGGCACCAGGGCCAGCGCCCGCGCCCGGAAGGCTCCGTCGACGCGATCGAGTTCATCGACGTCCACAAGGCGTTCGGCCGCAACAAGATCCTCAACGGCCTCAACCTGGGCCTCCCGGACAACCAGATCTCGATGATCCTTGGTCCGTCGGGCACCGGCAAGTCCGTCTGCATCAAGCACATGGTCGGCCTGCTCTACCCGGACCAGGGTGACGTGCTCGTGCATGGCGAGTCGGTGCCGAACATGCGCGACGACGACCTGTTCGAGATGCGCAAGAAGTTCGGGGTCCTGTTCCAGGACGGCGCGCTCTTCGGCTCGATGAACGTGTGGGACAACGTGGCGTTCCCGCTGCGCCAGCACACAGACAAGTCCGAGGACGAGATCGGCGAGATCGTCAACCGCCGCCTTCGCGAGGTCGGCCTGGGTGGCGCCGGCGACAAGATGCCCAACGAGCTCTCGGGCGGCATGCGCAAGCGTGCCGGGTTCGCGCGCGCGCTCGTGCTCGACCCGCAGATCGTGCTCTTCGACGAGCCGGACTCGGGCCTCGATCCGGTCCGTACCGCGCTTCTCTGCGAACTCATCCAGGAAGTGCACGCCGAGAACGGCGGCTGCTACGTCGTCATCACCCACGACATCATGTCCGCGCGCCGCGTCGCGGACTACATCGCGGTGCTCTGGAAGGGCCGGATCGTGGAGTCCGGCCCCGCATCGGAGCTGTTCAAC
>JAVHVL010000485.1:0-16831 GCA_032160565.1 Pseudonocardiales bacterium
GGCATGCCGACGACCACTTCGTCGAGGTCCTGGTCGGCGGCCTCGGCCAGCACCGCGTCGAGCAGCGGGATGACCGTCTCGGCGCCCTCCAGGCTGAACCGCTTCTGCCCGACGTACTTGGTCTGCAAGAACGTCTCGAACGCCTCGGCGACGTTGAGCCGCCCGAGGATGTGCAGCTGCTCCTCGCGGGTGGGCTGGCCGTGCTTGATCTCGATCCGCTGCTGGATCCACTGCCGCTGCACGGGGTCGGTGATGTGCATGTACTCGACGCCGACGCGCCGGCAGTACGCATCGCGCAGCACACCGAGGATGTCGCGCAGCTTCATCAACTTCGTGCCGGCGAATCCGTCGACCGGGAACTCGCGGTCGAGGTCCCACAGCGTCAGCCCGTGGCGGGTGATGTCGAGGTCCGGGTGGGTGCGCACCGTGAACTCGAGCGGGTCGGTGTCGGCCATCAGGTGGCCGTTCGTGCGGTACGCGTTGATCAGCTCGATGACGCGGGCGTTCTTGTCGATCTGCCCTTCATGGCTGAAGTCGCGGTCGACCAGCCACCGGACCGGCTCGTACGGGATGCGCAGCGCGGCGAAGATCTCGTCGTAGAACTCGTCGGCGAGCAGCAACTGATGCACGCGGCGCAGGAACTCACCGGACTGCGCTCCCTGGATGATGCGGTGGTCGTACGTGGACGTCAGCGTCATGATCTTGCTGATCGCCCGTTCGGTGAGCTTCTCGTCGCTCATCCCGCTGAACTCCGCCGGGTACTCCATCGCTCCGACGCCGACGATCGTGCCCTGGCCGGCCATCAGCCGCGGCACCGAGTGGTTGGTGCCGATCGTGCCCGGATTGGTGAGGCTGATCGTGGTGCCGGCGAAGTCGTCGGTAGTGAGCTTGCCCGCCCGCGCCCGCCGGATGATGTCCTCGTAGGCGTTCCAGAAGCCGGCGAAGTCGAGCGACTCGGCGCCCTTGATGCTCGCGACGACGAGGTTGCGCGACTTGTCCTTGCCGACCAGGTCGATCGCGATGCCGAAGTTGACGTGCTCCGGCGTGACGACGGCGGGCTTTCCCCCACCGGCTACGCCTCCGCTGGTGGGGGTACCCCCGCTGTCGACCTCGGCGAAGTGGTTGTTCATCTCCGGGTAGTCGTGCAGCGCCCGCACGACGGCGTAGCCGATGATGTGCGTGAAGCTGACCTTGCCGCCCCGTGCCCGGCGCAGGTGGTTGTTGATCACGACGCGGTTGTCCGAGATCAGCTTGGCCGGGACGGCGCGCACGCTCGTGGCCGTCGGCACGGTGAGCGAGGTCTCCATGTTGGCGACCACGCGGGCCGCGGCGCCGCGCAGCGTGACGACCTGCTCGCCGGCCGGCTTCGGGGCGGTCTTCGGGCCGTCGGGCTTCGTGGCTGGAGCAGCCTGGGCAGCAGGCGCGGCGGGCGTAGCCGGCGCCGGCGCGGTGGGCGCGTCCGCCTGGGCGGGGGTCGCCGTGGCCTTTGGCAGGTCTGTGGGGCTCAGCCCAGGCGTGGTCGGTGGGGTGCCGCTGTCCTGACGTGGCGCCGCCGGAGCGGCAGCCGGCACGGCGGCAGCCGTCGCGGATGCTCCGTTGCCGGGGGTAGGGCGATAGTCGTCGAAGAAGTCGTGCCATGCCGCGTCGACGCTGGAGGGGTCTGCGAGGTAGCGCTCGTACATGTCCTCGACGAGCCACTCGTTGGCGCCGAAATCGCCGAGTGCGGGGTTGAGTTCGCTGCCTGTCGACTGGTCAGTCGTCGCCACGGTGTCCGGCCATCCTCGAGTCGTGTCGCATGTGCGTTCCAACTGGCGAGATTACGCGCCGCGACGCGTCGCAGCATGTGCACCGGCCCGGTTTGTGGGCCATCAGACGGATATCAAGTGATGTCGCGGTTCATCGAGATGCTGGCTCCGAGGAGGGCCGGGACGAGCGCCCACAACAGCAGCACGACGATGCCGCCGCCGGCCCCGAGCAGGTGCACGCCGTTGGGTGTCTTGTCGTTCTGGGTGATCGCGAGGATCGACGACGCCGCGCCGCCCGGGGTGAACGGGTACGCGTGCTTGACGACCGGGATGGCCAGCAGCACGTTCTGCAGGACCAGGATGAAGATCAGGCCGACGCTCACCGCGACGATCTGGTTGCGCAGTAGCGCGCCGACCCCCAACCCCACCAACCCGAACAGGGCGACCACGGCGAACACCCCGCCCAGGGCGTGCGGGATGTTGTCCTGGCCGAGCGAGACATGGATGCCCTTGGCGGACAGCCACGGCAGTGCGATCGCGAGCTGGACGGCAATGGAGATCAGCGCGAACGCTGCGCCGAGGATGGCGTAGGTGATCAGCTTCGCGCTGATCAGCGCCCACCGCGACGGGGTGGCGAGAACCGTGGGGGTGATCGTCTGATAGCGGAACTCGGTCGTCACGCCGAGCACGCCGAGCACGAACACCGCTATGTCGGCGGTGGCCGACGACGCGAACATCGTCGCCACCTCGCTCGAGCGCTGCACGCCGTCACTCGGTGCGATCTGGGCGACGACGAGCAGCGCCATGATCGCGATCGTGGCCAGTAGCAGCCACAACCAGACCTGGGTGGTGCGCACCTTCAGGAACTCGGCGCGGATCAGGCGGACCACGGCGACCCTCCCTGGCTCGGCTGGGGCGCCGGCCGGGGCGCCGCCTGATGCGCCGGCCGGCTGCCCGGGGGCGGGCTGGTGGCCTGGGCGGGCGCCTCGGTCAGGGCGAAGAAGAGCTGCTCGAGGTCGAAGCGCTGGGCGCTCAGCTCGTGCAGCTCCACGCCGGCGGTGAAAGCGAGATGACCCACCTGCGCCGGCGACATCCCCTGTATCTGCAGGGTGGACGGCTCGGGCCGGCGCGGCGTCACGCCATGCGCGACCAGCTCGGCCACCAGCGTGTCGGCGTTCGGGGTACGCACCAGCACGCTGTCCGTTCCCGCGGTGAGCTCTTCGATGGAGCCGGCGCGGACCAGCTGCCCGCGGTTGAGGATGACGACGCGGTCGGCCACCTCCTCGATCTCGTTCAACTGATGGCTGGAGACCAGGATCGTGCGCCCCTGGCCGGCGAGGTGGCGGAAGAAGCCGCGCAGCCAGCGGATGCCGTCCGGGTCAAGCCCGTTGGCCGGCTCGTCCAGGATCAGCACGTGCGGATCGCCGATCAGGGCGGCCGCCAGCCCGAGCCGCTGCCGCATCCCCATTGAGTAGCCCCGGACCTTGCGCCTGGCGGCGTCGTGCAGACCGACGAGATCCAGTACCTCGTCCGCGCGGCGGGTCGGCAGGCCGGCAACCGTGCAGAGGATGCGGAGGTGATTTCGGCCGGAGCGCGCGGGATGGAAGCTGGAGGACTCCAGGGAAGCGCCGACGACGGTCAGCGGGTTGTTGATGTCCCGGTACAGCCGCCCGCCGATGGTGACGTATCCGCCGGACGGGCGTACCAACCCCAGCGCCATCCGCAACGTGGTCGTCTTGCCGGCCCCGTTCGGGCCGAGGAAGCCGGTGACCGAGCCCGGCTCGACCGTGAAGCTCAGCCGGTCGACGGCGCGGATCTTGCCGCGGAAAACCTTGGACAGCTCGTGGACCACGATCCGCCCCTGCGGCGGTGCCGATTGCTCGCTAACTGTCACGGCCCCCATCTCAGCACGCCGGGCCGACCGGACCGCGCAGGCGATGCCGGTCTCACCCGATCATCGGTCGGCCAGCCGGCGCACGAACTTCAGCCCGCTCCAGGTTGCGTCGATCGCGGCGACCTTCACGTCCACCAGCCCTTGCTCCAGCCCGTGTTCCCGGACGGCGTTCTCGACGAGGTCGGTGGGCAACCCGCCGGCCTTCTTGGGCCAGCACGCCCACAGCCCGCCGGCCGTGCTCAGGGCGGGGATCAGCGGCGCGAATCGGGCCCGCAGGGCGCGGTGATCGAGGCAGAACACCACGATGACGTCGTAGCTGCCGCCACCGCGCCTGCGGTGCACAACCACGTCCGCAGGCAGCGCGTCCACCTCGAAACCGGTCGGCGCGGCGACGAGGAGCGCACGGGACCCGGCCTTGATGCCGAGCTTCTGTGCCAGCGGAGTGCGCGAATACCCGGCCGTCATGGCGCGAGTGTGCCGTAGCCCTTGACGTGGCGTTGCAGCGGGCGAGACAGTGCCTAATTATGTTAGATACACCTAAGCGTGATCGGCAGGCCGAACGCCGTGAGGCTACTCGCCAGGAGATCCTCGACGCCGCCTGGGCGATCGCCCACGAGGGGGGACTCTCCGAGCTCACGCTGCGCGGCGTGGCCGAGCGGGTCGGCATGCGAGCGCCCTCGCTGTACTTCCATTTCGACTCGAAGAACGCGATCTACGACGCGATGTTCGGCCAGGCGTGGTCCGCCTGCTATGCCGCGATGACCGAACTGCATGGCCGTCTCGCGAAGGAACCGCGCGCCGCGATCAAGCAGATCGCCCGCGCGTTCTTCGACTTCGCGGTCAGCGATCTCGCCCGGCATCAGCTCATGAACCAGCGCACCATCCCCAACTTCGAACCGAGCCCGGAGGCCTGTGCGCCGTCCGTGAAGGTGCTGTCCGACTTCCGCGCGGTGATGGCTGATCTGGGTGTGCGGGATGACGCGGCGATCGACATCAACACCGCGCTCCTCGGCGGACTGATCGACGCACAGCTGGCCAACGACCCGGGGGGCGACCGGTGGGCGAAGCTCCTGGACCGCGCCCTGGACATGTATTGCGACCACCTCGGAATTCCGCCCGCCACTCCGCTCGCCACTCCGCCCAATCGAAGGAGAACTCGATGACGCCAACCACAGCGGCCCGACCCGCCAAAGAGGCGCTGCGCCGACCCGCGCTCGATCGGAAGATCGCGATGCGGCTGGCGAGCACCGAGTACGAGCGATTCAGCGCGGCGCTCGACCAGGTTGCGCCGGAGCAGTGGGGTGCGGCGACCGACTGCCCGGATTGGGACGTGCGCCAGCTGGCATGTCACGTGCTCGGGATGGCCGCGATGGCCGCCTCGGTGCGTGAGGGCAGGCGGCAGCAGAAGGCGGCCGGGCGCCGCGGTGGCGTGTTCATCGACGCGCTGACTGCCCTGCAGGTCGAGGAGCGGACCGGCCTGGAACCGCAGGACCTGAGGGCGCAGTTGCGGGGGGCTGGGCCGCGGGCAGCGCAAGGTCGGCGGCGCACGCCCGGCTTCATCCGCCGCCGCCCATTGCCCGTACCGCAGCAGGTCGGCGACGCCGCCGAGTGGTGGAGCCTCGGCTACCTCATCGACGTCGTGCTGACCCGTGACCCGTGGATGCACCGGGCCGATCTTGCACGCGCCATCGGCCGCCCCATGCAGTTGACGGCCGCGCACGACGGCGTGATCGTCGCCGACGTCGTGGCCGAGTGGGCCGCCCGTCATCAGCAGCCGTACACGCTGCACCTGACGGGACCGGCCGGCGGCACGTGGTCGGCCGGCGCCGGCGAACCGCAGATCACGCTCGATGCGATCGTCTTCTGCCGGATGGTGTCCGGCCGTGAACACGGTGACGGCCTGCTCGCCGTCGAAGTGCCCTTCTAGCTCTGGAGGATGCAATGAACATCTACCGCGTCGGCTCCGACGTCACGGTGCTGAACGATCAGCTCGAGATACCCGGCATCGGGTTCTTGGCGATCAATGCGTTCGTCCTTCAGGCGGCCGAACCGGTCGTCGTCGACACCGGCCTGAGCCTGCCGGACCGGCACTTCCTCGACGACCTGGGCTCGGTGATCGACCCGAAGGACGTGCGCTGGATCTGGCTGACGCATCCGGACCGTGACCACACCGGCGGGTTGTTCGACCTGCTGGACGCCGCGCCGCTGGCCCGTGTCGTCACGACGTTCCTCGGGGTCGGGATCATGTCCACGGAGCGGCCGCTGCCGATGGATCGGGTGTACCTGCTCAACCCTGGAGAGGCGCTCGACGTGGGGGACCGGAGGTTGACGGCCTTCCGGCCGCCGCTGTACGACAGCCCCGCCACGGTCGGGTTCTACGACGACCGCTCGCGAACCTGTTTCAGCTCCGACTGCTTCGGGGCCCCGCTGCCGAGCAGCGAGCTCGCGGGGAGCACGGATACGCACGACATCCCAGCGGCGGACCTGCTCGGCGGCCAGCTGCTCTGGGCCGCTGTGGACAGTCCGTGGGTGCAGAACATCGACACGAACCGGTATCTCGCAACCGTGGCGCCCATTCGGGAGATGGATCCGACGGCGATCCTGAGCACCCACCTGCCGCCGGCGGTCAGCCGCACAGCCGAGATGCTGGAGATGCTCGCGATGGCGCCGCAGGCCGACCCGTTCGTCGGCCCCGATCAGCGGGCCATGGAGGCGGTGCTTGCCGGCTTCGAGCCGGTCGCGGGCTGACGCGGACGTGCTGGCTGTGGCGCTGCTCGCTGCGGCCCCGCTACCTGTGGCCCTGCTCGCTGCGGACCCGCTTACCGCGGCATGACGAGGCAGCTGCCCGACGCGCTCGCGAGGATCTTGCCCGCCGCGTCTCGCACGTCGCCCTCGGCGAATGCGACCCTGCGTCCGGGCTTGGTGACCCAGCCGCGGGCCCGCAGCTCCCCGGTATCGCCGTGCACCGGCCGCAGGTAGTTCACCTTCAGTTCGATGCTCGTATAACCGAGCCCGACCGGGAGGGTGCTCTGCACCGCACAGCCGAGCACGGAGTCCAGCAGGGTGCACACCAGCCCGCCGTGCATGAGGCCGATCGGGTTGTACGCCGACTCGTCGGGATGGCAGGTGAACGTGACCTCGCCCGGTTGCACATCGACGACCTGGAACCGGAAATGGGCGGCGATCGGCGGCGGCGGCAGCTCACCCCGGCGGATCGCGTCGAGGTGTTCGATGCCGGCGAGTTCGGCACCCGCGGCGGCCGCGGCCATCGGGTCGTACCAGGTGATCGTCTTGCTGCGCGGGTCGCCCCACGTCGCAGGGACGGCGGCTGCTTCGGCGTCGAGATCAGTCATGCCGCCCACGCTAACCGCGCAAGCGCCGGCGGCCAGCGCCTACCTTCCCTGGACGCGACGGCGGAGGGCGCTGACCGCGAGGGTGGGGGTCAGTCGGCGAGCGCCGGGATGACCTCGCGGGCGAAGAGCTCGATGCTGGACGGGTCGTACGCGGCGTCGACGAAGTAGGCGATGGCGTACGACAGCCCCATGCCTTTTGCCTCGGTGAGCTTCTCGATGCACTGCTCCGGCGTGCCGACGAGCGGGCCGCTCGCGAAGCTCGCGTACGTGCGCTCGAGTTCGTCGGCCGGCACGAGCGGCTCGTAGTGGCCACGGATCCATGCCAGCTTGTCCTGCACCTCCGCCCGGGTGGCGCCGATGACGACGTTGTAGTTGCCGGAGCGGACGATGGAGCTGAAGTCGCGGCCGATCGCCCGGCAGTGCTCGGCGAGCACCTCGGACTTGTGGCGGAACGTCTCCGGCGTCGCGTCGAAGTTGGTGTAGTCGGCGTACCGAGCCGCGATCCGCAGCGTCTTCTGCTCCCCGCCGCCGGCGATCCACATCGGGATGCCGCCCTCCTGCAGCGGCAGCGGGCGGCCGATCGCTCCGTCCACCTGGTAGTGCTTGCCGTCGAGCGACGCGGTGCCCTTCGTCCACATCTGCCGCATGATCTGCACGCCTTCGTCCAGCATGCCCAGGCGCTCCCCGGCACGCGGGAAGCCGTAGCCGTAGGCCCGCCACTCGTGCTCGTACCAGCCGCCGCCGATACCCATCTCGACGCGGCCGCCGGAGATCACGTCGATGGTGGCGGCCACCTTCGCGAGGTAGGCGGGATTGCGGTAGCCCATGCAGGTGCACATCTGGCCGAGCCGCACCCGCTGAGTGGCGGCGGCGAAGGCGGCCATGAGGGACCACGCCTCGTGGGTCGCCTCGTCCGTGGGCACCGGGACGGTGTGGAAGTGGTCGTAGACCCAGATGGACTCGAAGGGCCCGGTGTCGGCCTTGACGGCGAGGTCACGCATGACCTGCCAGTGATCGGTTGGGTCGATGCCGGCCAGGTCGAGACGCCAGCCCTGGGGAATGAAGAGTCCGAAGCGCATGTCGCCAGCCTATGTGTTGGGCGAGGCGCGCTGAGCGGCGCGTGCACCACTCGCGGCCGACCCGGTCACGCAGCCTGATCAAAGAGAGCATTCCTGTTGCGAATCAACGAATCTGGTCTGTCGATCACTGCCGGAAACCCTAGTGTTCGAAGGATGCGGATGAGCGGGGGCTGGGCGCGAGAGCGCTTCGCCGCCGCACGCGTGGCGCGGCTGGCCACCACCGACGAGAGTGGGCAGCCGCACCTCGTCCCGATCGTCTTCGCCCTCGACGGCGATGCGATCGTGACCGCGGTGGACGGCAAGCCGAAGAGCGGTGCCCCGCTGCGGCGGCTCGCGAACATCGAGGTGAATCCGCAGGTGAGCCTCCTCGTCGATGCCTACGACGAGGACTGGACGCGGCTGTGGTGGGCGAGGGCCGACGGCGCCGCCCAGGTGGTGCCCGCCGACTCGCCCGCCGGGAGCCGCGGGCTCGCTGGGCTCGTCGCGCGGTACGCGCAGTACTCAGCCAGCTCACCGCCTGGCCCCGTCATCGTGATATCCGTGCAGCGGTGGTCGGGCTGGAGCGCCGAGAGCCGTTAGCGACGAACGGGAAGGGTGACACTGTGCCGCTGGGAAAGGTTGCCATCGTGCCGCGCCTGCTGATCGTGCTGACCACCCTGGTGCTCGTGCTGGCCGGCTGCAGCCACAGCGCGCAGACGCGCCGTCCGGCCGCAGGCACGAGCGCGCCGATCTCGGTGCCGACCCGCCCCACCACCGTGACCTCGGCGGTGCCGAGTTCGCCGACATCGGCGGTGCCGAGTTCGCCGGCCGCTGCGGGTGTACCGCGCTTCGCGCACATCGTCATCGCCGTCCTGGAGAACCACTCGTTCGACCAGGTGGTCGGGCAGCCCGACGCGCCGTTCCTGACGTCGCTCGCGGCGACCGGCGCGGTGATGACGCAGTCCTACGCCCTGACACACCCGAGTGAGCCGAACTACCTCGCGATGTTCTCCGGCTCCACCCAGGGCGTCACCAGTGACGCCTGCCCGCTCAGTTTCAGTAGCCCGAACCTCGCGCGCTCGCTGCTGGATGCCGGGCACACCTTCGCCGGCTACGCCGAGGACCTCCCCGCCGTCGGGTACACCGGCTGCAGCGCCGGGCTCTACGCGCGCAAGCACAGCCCGTGGGTGAACTTCACCAACGTCCCGGCGTCGCTGAACCTCCCGATGACCCGGTTCCCCTCCAGCTACGCCGAACTGCCGACCGTGTCGTTCGTGATCCCCAACCTCGAGCACGACATGCACGACGGCACGCTGGCCACTGCCGACGGCTGGCTGCGTGGGCACCTCGGCGGGTACGCGGCGTGGGCGCCGTCGCACAACAGCCTGCTGATCATCACTGCGGATGAGGACGACCGCAGCGCCGACAACCGGATCGCGACGCTGCTCGTCGGTGCCCACGTCGCGCCGGGCCGGTACGCAGAGCGGATCGACCACTACGGCTTGCTGCGCACCATCGAGGACGCGTACGGCCTGCCGCCCGTCGGCAACAGCGCGCGGGCCAAGCCGATCAGCGGCATCTGGACGCGGTGACGATCAACCCGTCGCGGCGGCAGCGAGGAGGTGCCGGACCTCGGCGTCGGACGTCGGCGTGAAGTCGCGATAGACCTGGCCGACTGCCGTGAACCGGTCCGGTGTCATGGCGCAGACGACCTCGTCCACGTCATTGCGGAGCGCGGCGCATGTGTCGGCGGCGCCGACCGGGACGGCGACGACCACTCGGCTGGGGCGCTGCCTTCGAACCGCGGCGACGCCCGCGCGCATCGTCGACCCCGTTGCCAGCCCGTCGTCTATGAGGATCACGGTCCGGCCCCGGATCTGCGCCGGCGGCCGACCGCCGCGGTAGCTGTCTTCCCGGCGCCGCAGCTCGAGCAGTTCGCGGCGGTACACGGAGTCGAACACCCGCGGGCTGACCCGCGAACGAGTCAGCACCGGATCGTTGCGGATCAACTCCACCTCGTCGCCCACGCCGGCAATGGCTCCCATCGCGAGCTCGGGCTGCCAGGGCAACCCGAGCTTGCGGACGACGAGCACGTCCAGAGGCGCGCCGAGGGCGGTTGCCACCCGGGCCGCGACGGGTACGCCGCCACGGGGAAGTCCGAGGACGACCACGTCCGCCTGTGCGGTGTAGTGGCTCAGCAGTTCAGCGAGCGCCCGGCCGGCGTCGCCCCGATCCGCATAGGAGTCGGGGGTCGTCGCTCCGGCCGGGCGGGGCATGTCGACGGTGAGTGACGGTCACGCGTGCGGCCTGCGGATGGCGTTGGGGTCTTTGTCCTTCGCGCCGGTGACGTTGCCGGTTTCGGTGGTGCTGGTCATGGCACTCCTCCACTGGGTCAGCCGGATTCTCGGTCAGCCGGATTCTCGGTCAGCCGGATTCTGGGTCAGTCCATTTTCCCCTACCCTCGCGTTCTTCCCCGGTACGTCCCGCCAATCACAGAGCGATTGCAAGGCAGCGCCGGCCCTGGCCCGATCGTGAGGTTTCGCATTCACTGATGTCGGGTACGCGTGCAGAGCCGACAGCGAGGTTGCCGAATCACGTCCTGACCCAGGAGCCGAGATGACGATGGATCTCGCTGCGCAAGCCGTCGAGGAGGGCGGCGGCGGGCGGCCGTTCCACCGGTTCCTCATGTGCCCGCCCACCTACTTCTCCGTCCGCTACAGCATCAATCCCTGGATGCGACCGGACCAGCCCGTCAACGTCGCCATAGCGGTGCGGCAATGGCAGCAATTGGTCGAGACGGTCGAGGCGCTCGGTCACCGCGTGCTGCTGATGGAGCCGGAGCCCGGGCTGCCGGACATGGTCTTCACCGCAAATGGTGGCATCGCCATCGGCGACCGCGCCATGGCGCCGCGGTTCCTGCACGACGAGCGCGCCGCCGAATCCATCCACTTCGCCCAGGCCCTGGGCCAGCTCGGCTTCCGCGAGGTCCGGCAGCCGAGGTTCGTCAACGAGGGCGAGGGCGATTTCCGCTACGTAGCAGGGCGGATCCTCGCGGCACACGGCTTCCGCTCCGAGGTCCGGGCCGCGGACGAGGTGGAGGCGTTCTTCGGTATCCCGGTCACCAAGCTGCGCCTCGTCGACCCGCGGTTCTATCACCTCGACACCGCGCTCGCCGTGCTCGACGACGCGACGGTCGCCTATTGGCCGGGCGCGTTCGCGAAGCGGAGCCGGGCCGTGCTGGACGCGTTGTTCCCGGACGCGATCCTCGCCACCGAGCAGGAGGCGGAGGCCTTCTGCATCAACATGATCAGCGACGGCAGGAACGTCATCACGGCGGCCGGCTGCGCCGAGCTGTCCCGTCGCCTCACCGAGCGCGGCTTCACCGTGCACCCGGTCGAGATCGGGGAGCTGCGCAAGGCCGGCGGCGGCGCGAAGTGCTGCGTTCTCCAGCTGCACGCCGCATCCACGTCATAGGGTCGCCGGGTGACCCAACCGCCGATCAGCGGCCGCCCCTTGGACCGCATCGACTCCGGCGGCATCGTCGACGCGAAGACGATCATGTTGCTTCAGTGGGCAGCACTGCGCGGCCCGTTCCGGGGCTCGGCAGCGATCGACGGCTCAGCTGCGCGCTAACGGCTCAGCTGCGCGCTGACGGCCGCCCCGGCGCAGCCGGCCGTGCGGTGCTTGCGCGCGTCACCAGCTCGGCGTGCATCCGGGGCGAGCGCACCGGCTCGCCGGCCACACGGCGCAGCGCCAGCCGCGCCGCGAGCTGCCCCTGTTCGAAGAGCGACTGGGAGATCGTCGTCAGCGGGGGCACCGAGGCGGCGGACTCGGCGATGTCGTCGAAACCCACGACGGACACGGCGGCCGGCACGGGAATCCCGCAATCCCGCGCCGCGTCGAGAACGCCCAGCGCAAGGACATCCGTGACGGTGAACACCGCGGTGGGGCGGCGGCCGGCCGGCAGGCGGAGCAGCTCGCTGATTGCGTGGGACGCAGCTGACCGGGTGTGCTCGCCGACCTCGATCGTCGTCACGTTCCGTGCGGGCACCTGCGCCGCGGTGAGCGCCGCGAGAAAACCGGTGCCCCGCTCGCGAATGCCGGAATTGGCCGATCCGCCACCGTCGCCGGGCGAGAGGGTGAGCAGGCAGAGCCGCCGGTGACCGAGGTCGAGCAGGTGTTCGGCGGCGAGCGCAGCGGCTCGCCGGTTGTCGATGCCGACCCGCGGCACACCGGTGAGCCTCGGGTGGCCGACGGTGACGATCGGCAGTTGCCGGGCCACCGCCGCGGATACGGCGGGGTCGTCCTCGGGGAGTGAGCACAGCACCAAGGCGTCGACGATCACCTGCCGGACCAGCGGCTCGCCCCCCCGGGCGCTGGACGGCACGAGCAGCAGCGCGTACCCGGCGGCGCTGAGCTCCGTGGCAAGGCCGTGCAGGATCGTCACCAGCCCGGGGTCGGTGAAGGCATAGGGGAGGCGCTCGGTCAGCACGACACCGATCGTCCCCGTCCGCCCCCGGCGCAGCGACTGGGCGGCCGGATCCGGCCCGGCGTACCCGAGCCGGGCGGCGGCCTCGAGGACCCGGTCCCGGGTGGCCGCAGAGAGCTGATCCGGCCGGTTGTACGCATTCGACACCGTCATGCGCGAGACGCCGGCTGCCGCGGCAACGGTGTCCAGAGTGACGCGATCATCTCCCGCCGACATCCGACACCTCGGGTTCCTGTATCGTTACAGTAAAATAGTCCCTGTATCGTTCAAGAGAAGCACAGGCTACAATGCATCTCCACGACCTCGCGGTCATTTCCGGTTACGTCGGCGCGGCGTTCGGCGTCAGTATGGTGCTCCCGCAGATCAGCCGCACATTCCGGAACCGTGCAGTCGGCGGTGTCTCGCCGACATCATGGTCACTCACCGCCATCGCGTGCCTGACCTGGCTGCTCTACGGCGTCCGCACCGGGGAGACCCCGCAGATCCCCGGCAACGTGCTGCTCGTGGCGGGTGCCTGCGTGATCGTGCTCGCGGTGCCGGCTCGGGTGAGCGTGACGCGCCGGGCCGCGGCGCTGGGGAGTGCGGCGGCGCTCATCTCGGCGTTCGCCCTGGTCGCCGCGCCGGCCTACATCGGGTACCTGGCGCTCTGCGTGGGGCTCATCGCGGCCTGGCCGCAGACGGTCGAGTCCATCGCCCGCGCCCGCGAGGGAGCCGAGTCGGCCGTGTCGATCTCCGCCTGGGTGCTGCGGGCGCTGTCCCAACTGTGCTGGCTGGGCTACGCCGTGGTGCTGCACGACGTGCCGGTCACAGTCGGGGCGACGGTGACCCTGACCAGCGCACTCGCACTCCTGGTCGCCGAGTTGCGCCGCCAGTCCGTTTCGTACGCCGCCGCGGTCGCCGCGTAGCAGCGCGGCGACCGGGCGACGATAGGGCGATCCGGGCAGGGAGCCTCAAGCAGCGACGCGCAGCCGGCGGGCGATGTCGATGCCGTGCGTGGTCGCCCGGCTGTGCGCGTCGGCGAATTGCTGCTTGGCCAGCTCCCGCAGCTCGGCCATCGCAGGCGTGGTCTCGGCAAGGGTCAGCTCCGCCTCGGCCGTGACGAGGTCCAGCCCCCACACGTCGCCGAAAACCCGCTTCAGGTACTGCGTCATGTGGTCCCAGCCCTCGCGCGGCGTCCCGGGCGCGTAGCCGCCGCCGCGGGCCTCGACGAGGACCGCCGGGCGCCCGGCCAGCAGCTGCTCGGGGGTTGCCGCGCGGGGCTCGGTGCTGATCATGTCGATCCAGTGCTTGACGTGCTGCGGAACGCCCCAGTTGTAGATCGGGACGGCGAACACAAAGGCGTCGGACGTCACCAGCTCGTCGACGAGTTCGGCCGCCAGGGCGGCGGCGGCGCGCTGCTCGTCGGTGCGCGGCTGGTCGGGCGGGCTCATCAGCGCCGCGACCGCTGCCGGCCAGACCTGCGGCAGCGGATTGCTTCCCAGGTCACGCCGCATGACCTCTGAGCCGGGGTGCTCGCGAAGCCACTCCTGCTCCACCGCGTCAGCCAGTGCCCGGCTGACGGATCCCTCGATGCGCAGGCTCGCGTCCAGGCGGAAGAACTTCATCGGTGCTCCTCACGTTTCGGGCCGCCATCCGACGGCAGATCCGAATATACGTGGTGGCACAGATCAGTTGTCAAGCAGCACATCTGAAGTTCAGCAGATCTGGACCGGGGCCGTATCGTGGAGGCATGGCGCAGCCGGCACAGAACGCGGAGCACCCAGTAGACTTGGGCCTCGCGCTGAGCTTGCTGCTGCGCTCGTACCTGCACGCGAGCCAGGCCGTCCTCGCCGAGCTGCCTGGCGGGCCACGCGGATATCACGTCCTGGCCAGCGCGGCGTACGAGTGCCCGCCCACCCAGCTGGCACTCGCGCACCAGCTGGGCATCGACCGCACCGTGCTCACCTACCTGCTCGACGACCTCGAGCAGGCCGGGCTGATCGAGCGCAAGGCGGACCCCGCGGACCGGCGGGCCAGGCGCGTCGTCGTGACCGAAGCCGGCACGGCAACCCTGCACCGTCTGCAGGGCGAGCTGGGCAGTGTCGAAAGCGTCGCGCTGCGCGGCCTCGACCCGGCCGAGCAGCAAACCCTCCGCTCGCTCCTGCAGCGCGCGGCCGGCCATCAGGACACCGGCGAGGAGGCCTGCTCCGTCGTCAATGCCGTCGTGAGCACCATCTGAGCTGTTCGGCGATCAGCGGGAAGGGGTGCGGGCGATGGGCTTCTACGCGACACGGGTCCTGCCGCGGCTGATCGACAAGGCCTGCGGGATGAAGACCGCCCAGCCGCTGCGTGAACGGGTCTGTGCCGGCCTCACCGGCGACGTCGTGGAGATCGGCTTCGGCTCGGGATTGAACGTCGCCTTCTACCCGGCGGCGGTCCGGCGGGTCAGCGCGGTCGAGCCGTCGGACCTCGCGTGGCAGCTGGCCGCCGAGCGGCTCGCGGCCACCGACATTCCGGTGGAGCGCGCCGGTCTGGACGGGCAGTCGCTGCCCTTCCCCGACCAGAGCTTCGACGCCGCCCTGTCGACCTGGACGATGTGCACCATCTCCGACGCCCCGGCGGCTCTGGGGGAACTTCGCCGGGTCCTCAAACCCGGCGGCACCTTGCACTTCCTGGAGCACGGGCTGGCCCCTGACCCGAGCGTGCAGCGCTGGCAACGTCGGCTGGACCCGCTGGAGAAGCGCCTGGTCGGCGGATGCAGCTTCACCAAACCGATCGTCGATCTGCTGACCGCGGCGGGCTTCACCGTCACCGAGCTCGACGTCTTCTACGAGCAGGGCGCACCGAAGTTCGCCGGCGCGGACTCCCTCGGCGTCGCCCGGCCGACCTAGCGCGCGATTGCGGCCGACTGGTCGAGCAATTGCCAGTGAGTGTCGGTAAATTGCATAATTTGGTTGAGATACGCGCACAACGATGTCAGAGTGGCGCGGTGACTGTGACGGGCGCGGGCCGGACGTTGCCGATGGTGTCGGCCCGCGGGCTCGGCAAGACCTATCCGGCCCGCAAGGGCGGCGTACCGTTCGTCGCCGTCGACGGCATCGATTTCGAGGTGGCGGCCGGCGAGTCGTTCGGCTTCCTCGGCCCCAACGGCGCCGGAAAGTCCTCAACGATGCGCATGATCGGCTGCGTGTCTCCGCCGACTGCCGGATCACTGTCCGTGCTCGGCCTGGACGCCGCCCGCAACGGCCCCGCGATCCGCGCGCGCATGGGCTCCGTCCCGCAGGACGACAACCTCGACACCGAACTCACTGTCCGGGAGAACCTGCTGATCTACGGCCGGTACTTCCGGCTGCCTGCCGCAGTCGTGCGCGACCGGGCCGAACGCCTACTCGACTTCGCCCGGCTGGCCGACAAGGCGGGTGATCGTGTCCACGCCCTGTCCGGCGGCATGCGCCGGCGTCTCACCATCGCCCGGTCCCTGATCAACGACCCGGAGCTCCTGCTGCTCGACGAACCGACCACGGGGCTCGATCCCCAGGCCCGCCACCTGTTGTGGGAGCGGCTGTTCCAGCTCAAGCGCGACGGCGTCACGCTGATCCTCACCACGCATTACATGGACGAGGCCGAGCAGCTCTGCGATCGCCTGGTGATCATGGACGGCGGTCGCATCGTCGCCGAGGGGCCTCCGCATGTCCTGATCAAGGAGCACGCCAGCCGCGAGGTGCTCGAGATGCGCTTCGACCCAGGCACGCAGCTCGAGTCGCTCGAGAGGTTGAGCACCATCGGCGATCGCGTGGAGGCCTTGCCGGACCGGCTGCTCTGCTACACCGATGACGGCGAGGCGGCGTTCAGTGCGGCGACCCAGGCGGGGCTGCGACCGGTCACCTCCCTGGTCCGGCGCGCCGGGCTCGAGGACGTCTTCCTGCGGCTGACCGGCCGCTCGTTGATCGAGTAGCGCGGATGACGAGCCGCACTGAGTCCCGCGCGCGGGACGCGTTCGCCTACTGGCTGCTGCGCTACCGCCGGATCTGGCGCGGCACCATCGTCATCAGCGTCGCGAACCCGGTCCTGTTCCTCACCGCGATGGGCGCGGGGCTGGGCACGCTGGTGGACCACCACGACAGCAGCTACCTGCACGGCCACAGCTACCTCGCCTTCCTGGCCCCCGGTCTGCTAGCGGCGGCCATGATGCAGACCGCCTACATCGAGTCGGCCGGGCCGGTGCACACGTCGGCCCGGCCGGGCGGCAATTACCGCGCGGCCCTCGCCACCCCGCTGCAACCCGCCGATCTGCTGCTGGGCCATCTCGCGTT
>JAVHVL010000394.1:0-3110 GCA_032160565.1 Pseudonocardiales bacterium
ACGGGAGTCGAGCAGGGCGCGCACCTGCGCGTCGTCCTCGACCCGCACGCCCGCCTTGCGGGTGGCGCCGAAGGCGACGAGCACGCCGTGCCGCAGCGACAGCTCGCCCTCTGCGGCGCGAGCGAAGAACTCGGTGTCCTTCGGCATCGCGCCGGGCCAGCCACCTTCGATGAAGCCGACGCCGAGCTGATCGAGCAGCCGGGCGACCGCCAGCTTGTCCGCAACGGAGTAGGTGATGCCCTCGCGTTGGGCACCGTCGCGCAGGGTGGTGTCGAAGACGTGGAACTCGTCGGTCTGCATCGCGTCGTCCTTGCCGTGTGGCCGGCCGGGTGGCCGATTCGGTCAAAACAAAAGACCCCCCGCGAATGCGGAGGGTCTGCGCGTCGGAGTGGAGCTGATCCGACGCGCTAACTGATAATGAGCGAGCTGTTGAACACGTGACGAGTCTGCCACATCCCTACCGTGAGTGGCGAGTTATCGATCGAGTGGCGCGATACAAGTCGCCACTCAGCGCACAAGGCGCCACTCGCCGGCGGGGTCAGGAACCGGGACCGGGGCCGGCGGGGTCAGCCCGCGGCGGCCTTCGCCAGCCGCTCGCCGATCTCCGCCGTAGTGCCGGGCCGCTTCGGGTCGCGCGCCGCAAGGTCCGCGGCGACGGCTGCCTCGACTCGTGCGGCCGCGCCCGACTCCCCCACGTGCTCGAGCAGCATCGACACCGACAGCACAGCGGCCGTCGGGTCGGCCTTCCCCTGCCCGGCGATGTCCGGCGCGGATCCGTGCACCGGCTCGAACATCGACGGGTTGGTGCGGCTGGGGTCCAGGTTGCCGCTCGCGGCAAGGCCGATGCCGCCGGAGACAGCCGCGGCGAGATCGGTGAGAATGTCGCCGAACAGGTTGTCCGTGACGATCACGTCGTAGCGCCCGGGGTCGGTGACGAAATAGATCGTTGCCGCGTCGACGTGGTTGTAGGCGACCTCGACATCCGGGAACTCGGCCCCGACGGCCGCGACCGTGCGGAACCACAGGTCGCCGGCATTCGTGAGCACGTTGGTCTTGTGCACCAGCGTGAGGTGCCTGCGCGGCCGCGCCTGCGCACGCGCGAACGCGTCACGCACCACGCGCTGGACGCCGAACGCGGTGTTCACGCTGACCTCGGTGGCGATCTCGTGCGGCGTCCCCTTGCGGAGCACGCCGCCGTTGCCGGCGTACGGACCTTCCGTGCCTTCGCGCACGACGACGAAGTCGATCGCCGGCTCGCCCGCCAGCGGGGTGGCCACCCCGGGGTAGAGCTTGGCCGGCCGCAGGTTGACGTGGTGGTCCAGCTCGAAGCGCAGCCGCAGCAGCAGCCCACGCTCGAGCACGCCGGAGGGCACCGACGGGTCGCCGACCGCACCGAGCAGGATCGCGTCGTGCTCGCGCAGCTCCTCGAGCACCGAGTCGGGCAGCAGTTCGCCGGTGCGGTGCCAGCGGGCTGCCCCGAGGTCGTACTGCGTGGACGCGACTCCTGGCAGCACCGCGTCGAGTACGCGCAGCGCCTGTTCGGTGACCTCGATGCCTATTCCGTCGCCGGGGATGACCGCAAGCCTCATGCGCTGAAGCCTATCCGACGCTCAGGGCGAGCTCTCAACAAGTGGACCGCTCGTCTCAACATCCGGGACGCCCTCGTACACCGGCAGCTCCCGCATCGTCCGCAGCGGGGAGAGGAAGACGAACAGCCAGGGAAACATTCCGCCGATCGCGGCGACGAGCATCGTGTTGCGCACGCCGATCGCCGAGCCGAGCACGCCGCCCAGGAAGGCGCCGACCGGCATGGTGCCCCACACCAGGAACCGGATGGTGGCGTTCATGCGCCCGAGCAGGTGCGGCGGGCACAGCCCCTGGCGGAAGCTCACCTGGGTGATGTTGTAGATGACGCCGGACCCCCAGAACGTGATCTGGGCCAGCGCCAGCAGGCCTAGCGTCCAGTCGCGGTGCACGAACGGGAAGACGAACATCGGCAGCCCGAACACCAGCGCCGAGATCCAGATCGTCGGGCCCTGCCCCAGCCGCTTGGCGACGCGCGAGGCGGTCAGCGAGCCGATGAGCCCGCCGACCGCAGGCAGTGCGCTCAGCAGGCCGATCACCCCGGCCGACAGGTGCAGGTCGCGCGCCAGCAGCACGTAGAACACCGAGAAGGCCATCGACGTGAACAGGTTCCCGCTGCCGGTGCACGCCGCGATGGCCCGCAGCATCCGGTTGCCGAGGACGAAGCGCAGCCCCTCGCCGATCTCCCGGCCCAGATGCCGATCCGGCTTGCGCTCCGGCTTCGGCACACGCACCCGGATGGCGGTGACCCACGAGGCCGACCACAGGAAGCTCACCGCGTCGACGAGGACCGCGTACGGAGCCGTGAGTGCCTGGATGAGCAGGCCGCCGATCGCCGGGGCCGCCACCTGCGCCACGGACTCGCTGGCCTGCAGCTTCGCGTTGCCCTCGACGAGCGCCCGGCGGTCGACCAGCTCGGGCAGGTAGGACTGGTAGGCGACGTCGAAGAACACCGTGCTCACGCTGACGGCCAGGGCGACCACGTACATCTGGCCGATGGTCAGCACGCCCAGCAGCTGGGCCAGCGGGATCGAGCCGAGCGCGGCGAAGCGCACCAGGTCGTTGGTGATCAGCACCCAGCGATAGCGCATCCGGTCGACCCACGCGCCGGCGGGAAGGCCGACGAGCAGGAACGCCAACGACTCGAACACCGCCAGCAGGGCGACCTCGAAGGTCGAGGCGTGCAGCACCAGGATCGCGACCAGGGGCAGTGCCAGGTTGGAGATGGCCGATCCGAACTGGCTGACCGTCTCGCCGATCCAGAGGCGACGGAAATCCAGGTGGTGCCACAGGCCGCCGCGGCGCCGGACGGCCTCGGCGGAGGTGGGGGCGTCGGTCACGGGGCCAGCGTCGGACAGTGATTGAGATTTGTCAATCACTTATCTAGGCTGTCGCCATGACGACGCGCCGCCCGGCCACCGACGACGAGGCGCGCGCTCTCGCGTCCGCGCTCCGCCTGCGGATCCTGCGCGTCTGCCTCGGCGAGGCGCACACCAACAAGGAGATCGCGCAGGCCGTGGGGCGCG
>JAVHVL010000508.1:0-12049 GCA_032160565.1 Pseudonocardiales bacterium
CACGCCACCGTCGATGCCGGCCGCCATGTGATCGGCCTCCTGCAGCAGGGGGATGAACCACTCCTGCAGCGCCGGCAGGATGTCGATCTCCGGATGCGCCCACGTGGCCTTGGCGGCCTCCACTTCAGGCATGCGCCGCGCCTGGTACTCACGCAGGTAGCTCTCCTTGTGCGCGAAGAGCTTCTCGACCTCGTCGTCAGGAATGGGGTGGCTGACCGGGCAGTCCGGATCGGCGAGGTCCGCAACCGACCCCGGCAGGAGCAGTCGCCCCTCGTCATGCCCCTGCTCCCCCAGCCAGTCGAGGTAGACGCGCTGGTCGGGGAAGATGTTGGACTCGTCGCCGAAGATGTCGTTGAAGCCCCAGAGCTCCTCGTCGAGGAAGCACGGCGGGCCGGCGGTCGGGAAGACGAACCGCGCGCCGAGCTCGGTGATGTAGCGCAGCGTGCGGTCGAACTGCCGCTCCCGCTTCGACAGGCCGAGTGCCTGCTTCGCCCGAGCGGGCAGCTCGTAGACCATCGGGAACCAGATCGCCCCGGAGAACTGCACGAGGTAGCCGTCTACCGGGCCGAGCTCCTTGAACAGCTCCAGCTCGGACGGGCGTGCGTCGTTCTGGTTGAGCACGCGGTGCTGGCCGTCGTAGACCCACAGTGACGAGTCACCGATCGGGCCGTCGGTGGGCGAGGTCAGTGACTGGATCATGACCTGCAAGCCGTCCAGCTCCACCGGTTCGGCGTTGTCGGGCTTGACGAAGCTGGTGAACCCGAGGTCGCGCAGCGCGTCCTCGAGTTCGGACGTCGGGAAGTCGGGCAGCAGCACCGTCGTCTTCTTGCTGATGTGCTTGCGCAGGTGCTCCGGGTCGAAATGATCATGATGCAGGTGACTGACGAACAGGTAGTCCGCCTGCCCGATCCGATCCCAGTCCAGCTGCGAATTGTCCGGGAACGGGAACCACGATCCGAAGTACGCGGGGTTCACCCAGGGGTCGGTGAGGATGCTGCCGTGCGCGGTCTCGATGAGCACGCTGGCGTGCCCCAGGCCGGTGATTCGCATCCGTCGACCCTAACGCTCGGCGCCTGCGGCTCCGGACAGCCCACGTGCCAGAATGAGCGACGACCGACGCCCCGCATCACGACAGGAGCGCGCCGACGTGGCCCTCAACCCGCACAGCGAGCAGCCCGATCTGAGCCTGCCCGAGGACTACAAGGCCGAACACCCCGACGAGCACCCCACCGACTGGGGCTGGCACGGCGAGTGGGGCCGCGCGGCTCGCATCGCCGGCTGGGTCACCGCCGGGATCCTGCTGCTGATGACCACGGCCACGCACTACAACGGGATGGGCACGCTGTACCTGTGCCTGTTCGCCGGCGGCATCATCGCCGGGCTGATCTGGGACATGCAGCGCCGAAAGAACGCCTGGCGGCAGTGACGAGCCGAGCAGCCGTCATCGGTTCGTAAGGCGCCGCAGCGGGTTCGGCGGACAGGTTCGCGGCTAGCGTTTCCGGCATGCGCCGCGGCTGCGTCCTCATCGGCATCGCCGCCCTGGGCGTTCCGGTCCTGGCGGCGGGGCTCGTGTGGTTCCAGCCGTGGAAGCTCTGGGTGGATCACCGGGTCGACGAGCAGCTCCCCGAGGTGGCACTGGTCGCCCCCGCGACGCCGGGTAGCACGACGCCGCCCCGCACGACGCCGGGTAGCACGACGCCGCCCCGCACGACACCGGCCGCATCCGCAACCGCGTCGAGCACGTCGCCCCGCCTCGTCTCCCGTGGGGAACTCATCAGCCACGAACACGCGACACACGGCACGGTCAGCGTGGTGCTTCAGCCCGACGGCCGCCGGGTCCTCGCGATCGCGAAGCTCGACACCAGCAACGGCCCGGACCTGCACGTGTGGCTCACCGACGCGAAGGTGGGCACCGGCAGCAACAGCTGGCATGTGTTCGACGACGGCGAGCACGTGAGTCTGGGGCGGCTGAAGGGCAACCTCGGAAACCAGGTGTACGCCATCCCGGCCGCCGCCGACCTCGCCCGGCTCACCAGCGTGACGATCTGGTGCGACCGCTTCGACGTCTCCTTCGGCGCCGCGGAGCTGACGCCCGTCCAGGACCGCTGATCAGCGGCGGGCGGCCTCGCGGGCCAGCAGCCGCTCGCGCTGCTCGACGAACCGGGTCGCCTGCGCGTCGAGCAGCCCGAGGAACTTGGACAGCTCGCCGCGGGCCTGCTCACCCTCCGCCCCGAAGTCCTCGCGGGTGAAGATCTTCCAGAAGCGCAGCACGGGCATCAGCACCTCGTCGTGGTGCAGCCGGAGGTCGTAGATGCCGGCCTTCGCGATCTTGACCGAGTTGCGCGTGAAGTCGGGCATCCCGGCACCGGGCATCTGGAAGCCGATGACCTCGTCGCAGATCGCGCGCATGGTGGCATCGGGTGCGCGCTCGAGAGCGGCCGCGACCAGGTTCCGGTAGAAGACCATGTGCAGGTTCTCGTCCGTGGCGATGCGGGCGAGCAGCTGCTCGGCCAGCGGGCAGCCGGTGGCCGCGCCGGTGTTGCGGTGCGAGACGCGGGTGGCGAGCTCCTGGAACGACACGTACGCCACCGTCTGCAGCGCCGACTTGTCGCCGGAGTCGTAGCCGGCCGTCATGTGCTGCATGCGCAGCCGCTCCAGCTCGACCGGGTCGGCACCACGGGTCACCACGAGGTAGTCGCGCAGTGCGATGCCGTGCCGCCCCTCCTCGGCCGTCCAGCGGCCGACCCACTCGCCCCAGGCGCCGTCGCGGCCGAAGCGGGTGGCGATCTCGCGGTGGTAGGACGGCAGGTTGTCCTCGGTCAGCAGGTTGACCACCATCGCCGTCTGCGCCACCGGGTCGAGCGGCGAGTCCTCCGGCACCCAGTCCTCGCCGCCGAGGAAGGCGAAGTCGCGGCCGCGGCTCCACGGCACGTAGTCGTGCGGGTGCCACTCCTTGGCGATGCCGAGGTGCCGGTCGAGGTTCTCCGCGACAATGGGTTCGAGGTCATACAGCAGTCGGGTCTGCAGGCCGCTCTGCGTGTCAGCTGAGTCCAGAACAGTCATGTGCGGCACCTCCATAGATTGATTCGCACGAACTTACGCCTACGTTACCGTAGGTTCCGTCGATGGCCAGTCACTCTCACCTACCCGCCAGTCGCAACCAATAGCTTATTGACCTGACGCCTTCTGTGTGTTTTAGTCCGAGTGTGTCGAGTGTCGTTATCGCGGTATTTGCGCCTGATACGCGGGATCATTTGCGACCCATGCACCGAATTCGGCGCCGCACATCGCCAGACATTTCGGGCGGATACGCGTGCTGTGTTTCGCCAAATCAACACAATCACACAGAGCCTTGAGCGGGAGCAGCGATGACAAGACTGATGGCCGGACTATCCGCGGTAACCATGCTCGTTGCGACGCTCGTCGCCCTCGCCGCTCCCGCCGCGCAGGCGCAGGACAACGGCGTGGGCCGCACCCCGGCGCTCGGCTGGAGCAGCTGGAGCTACGTCCGGCACAACCCCACCGCGCAGAACATCGAGGCCACGGCGGACGCGATGAAGAACAGCGGGCTGGCGGCAGTGGGCTATCAGTACGTGAACATCGACGATTTCTGGTACGTCTGCCCGGGTAGCCAGGGGCCGAACGTCGACCAGTACGGCCGGTGGGTCACCGACGCGACCAAGTTCCCGGCGGGTTCGAACGGTGCGAACGGCATCCAGGTCGTCGCCGACTACGTACACAGCAAGGGGCTGAAGTTCGGGCTGTACGTCACGCCGGGTATCTCGCGTCAGGCCGTGGTGCAGAACACCGCCATCGAGGGCACGGCGTACCACGCCGACGACATCGCGACGACCACGTCCGAGAAGAACTACAACTGCAAGGGCATGGTCGGCATCGACTACAGCAAGCCGGGCGCGCAGGCCTTCGTCGACTCGTGGGCGAAGCAGTTCGCCGGCTGGGGGGTGGACTACGTCAAGATCGACGGCGTCGGCACCAGCGACGTCCCCGACATCCAGGCCTGGTCGGACGCGCTCAAGAACACCGGGCGTCCGATCCACCTCGAACTGTCCAACAGCCTCGCCATCTCGGCGGCCAGCACCTGGCGGCAGCTCGCCAACGGCTGGCGCACCGGCGGTGACGTCGAGTGCTATTGCGGCCCCGGCGGCTCGAGCTATCCGCTCACGGACTGGAACCACGTGTCGTCCCGGTTCAATCAGGTCGCGAGTTGGCAGCCCTACGGCGGACCGGGCGGTTTCAACGACTACGACTCGATCGAAGTCGGGAACGGCAGCAACGACGGCCTGACCCTGGACGAGCGCAAGACGCAGATGAGCCTGTGGGCGCTGGCCGCCTCGCCGTTCATCCTCGGCACTGACATCACCAACCTCGACCCCACCGACCTCGCGCTCCTGAAGAACACCGACGTGCTCGCCGTCGACCAGGACGCCATCGACGCGTCCCGGGTCGTCAACTCGAACGGGCAGCAGGTCTTCACGAAGACCGAGGCCAACGGCGACGTGATCGTCGGGCTGTTCAACACCAGCGGCGCGCCACAGCAGATCTCGACGAGTGCGTCGACGCTCGGGCTGCCGGGCGGGACCGACTACTTCGTCAAGGACCTGTGGAGCCACCAGACGACCGAGACGACCGGAGCGATCGGCGTCACCGTGCCGTCGCACGGCGTCGCGCTCTATCGGGTCAGTCCGGACAAGAACCCGACCCAGGCACCGCCGAACGCGACCCTGAGCCTCGGCGGCCTGGGCACGCTCACCGCCGGGCAGCCGGCGACCGTCACGACGTCATTCACCGATAATGGCGACCTCGCCGCCAAGCAGGTGAACCTGGGGCTGCAGGCCGCCCCTGGCTGGTCGGTCACCGCCACGTCGGCGACCTCGTTCCCGGCCGTGGAGACCGGGCAGACCGTCCAGGCCAGCTTCCAGGTAGTGCCGCCGACACCGTCGACGCTGTTCCAGACCGATAGCCTCACCGGCACCGCCGGCTACACCTGGGCGGGCAAGACCACGGTGTCTCTGACGGTTGGCCAGTCGGTGACGACGACGCCGCCCGTGCAGGCGCCGTATCGCACGTACTCATCCGCCACCGACGCGCCCGCGGCGTTCGGCCAGCTCGGCGCGCAGTTCGGCATCTCCGGCGCGGGTGCGGACCTGTTCTCCAACAGCGACGCGTACAGCACGATCTACCGCACCGGGGTCGTCGGAACGTCCTCGACGATCGACACCGTGGTTACCGCCCAGCAGAGCCTGACCGGATACGGCAAGGCGGGGATCCTTGTCCGCAACAACATCGCCGCGGTAGCCACCGCACCCGAGGGCGTGGTCCTCTACGAGTCGCCGTCCGGCGGGATCCAGATGGAGTGGGACAGCAACGGCGGCACCTACGTCAACTCCGTAACACCGGCCAACGGGGCCATCCCGGCGACGCTGCCGGTGCACCTGAAGCTGGAGCGGACGAGCAGTTCGAGCTACACCGGCTACTACTCCCTCGACGGCAGTGGCTGGTTCACAGTGGGCACCGTGACAGCGCCCGGCCAGGCTGACCTGCAGGACGCCGGCATGTTCGTCACCTCGCATGCGACGGGCACGCCCGCCCGGGTGACGTTCGGAGGCTTCTCCGTGGCCGACGGCGCAACCCCACCACCGCCCGGGCCGAAGTCCTACGAGGCGGAGGCCGGCACGATCGCCGGCGGTGCCCGGATCTCGAGCTGTTCGGCGTGCTCGGGCGGGCAGAAGGTCGGGTTCGTCGGCAACGGCGGCACGCTGACGTTCACCGGTGTCACCGCACCGAGCGACGGCGACTACAGCGTGACGATCGCTTACCTCAACGGCCCGCCCGGCCGGAACGCTCTGATGACGGTGGACGGCGGCACGCCCCAGACGCTGTCGTTCACCCCGACGGCGGACTTCAACACGGTCGGCACGATGACCGTCACCGCGCACCTGACGGCTGGGAGCACCAACACCATCGAGTTCTCCGACCCGGCGGCGTACGCACCGGACTTCGACCGGATCCTGGTAGCGGCCCTACCCGGCTAGCGACCGTCGAGGAGGGGCCGGCGGGGATCCCAGGTGGTGCCGTCTCGATTGTCGCGGCGGCGGCGCGCGATCCCCGTCAGGGCCTCGAGCACCACGCGATTGGCGAGGAACGACGTGATGTCGGCGTGGTCGTAGGGCGGCGACACCTCGACGACGTCCATGCCGACGACCGGGAGCTCATAGGCGATCCGGCGCACCGAGTCGAGCAGTTGCCGCGCCGTCAGGCCGCCCGGCTCCGGAGTTCCGGTGCCCGGGGCGTGGCCCGGGTCGCACACGTCGATGTCGACGGACAGGAACACGCCGTCGCAGTCGTCCATCGCGATCCCGAACGCCTCGGTCAGGCACTCCTGCAGACCGCGCACCCCGATCTCGCTCATCTCGTAGGAGCGCATGTGCTGCTCGGCCATCCAGTCCAGCGTCTCCGGCGGCGGCCAGTAACCGCGCAATCCGATCTGCAGGAATCGATCGCCCCGCAAGGCGCCGGACTCGATCAGCCGGCGCATCGGCGGCCCGTGCCCGATCAGCGAGCCGAACTCGATGTTGCCGGTGTCCGCGTGCGCGTCGAAGTGGATCATCGAGATGCGCCCCTGGCCGAGGTGCTGCGCCACGCCGGCGGCGTCCGGCCAGGCGATGGTGTGGTCGCCGCCGAGGACCAGCGGGATCGCGCCGGTCGACGCAACGGCGTGCACCGCCTGCTGCAGGTCGCGCACGGAGCGGGCCGCGTCGCCGGAGAACATCTCGACGTCGCCTGCGTCGTACACGCGCAGATCCTGTAGGCCGTCGACCCGCATCGCCAGCGACGGGCGCGACCCGTCATGCGGCAGGTAGCAGGTCTGCCGGATGTACTGCGGCCCGAACCGAGTGCCGGCGCGGTGGGACGTGCCGCCGTCGAACGGCGCACCCATGATCACCACGTCGGCGTCGGCGTAGCTGGCTGCGTCCGCCCAGTCGCAGCGCGCTACGCCGAGGAACGTGATGTCGGGGCCGAACTGCGGTCCGTACCTGGGCATGTCTGCACCGTATCCCTACAAGACGTTCCTACGAGATGGCGACGAGATCGCTACGAGTCGAAGCCCATGCCGAGCCGGTCGAGCGTGCGCAGCCAGGCGCCCCGCCTGCCCTGCCGCTCGTCGGCACGGGCCAGGGCGCGGCGGGTCAGCTGGATGCCGGCGAAGCGCAGCGGCTCGGGTGGAAACGGCACCGGGCGGCTGCGGACGGCGCGCAGGCGGGTGGCCTCGGTCTCGCGCCCCGCGAGCAGGTCCAGCATCACCTGGGCGCCGAACCGCGCGGCGGCGACGCCGAGGCCGGTGTAGCCGAGGCTGTAGGCGACCCGCCCGCCGAGCGCGGTGCGCTGGAAGGCGAAGAAGCGAGTCGAGGTGTCGATCGCACCGCCCCACGTATGCGTGAAGCGCATGCCGTCCAGCTGCGGGAACGTCGCGAAGAAATGCTCGGCCAGCTTCGCGAACGTCTCCGGGCGCTGGTCGAGCTCGCCACGCAGGCCGTTGCGCCAGTGGTAGATCGCGTCGTAGCCGCCCCACAGGATCCGGTTGTCCCGGGTGAGCCGGTAATAGTGGAACTGGTTGGTGATGTCGCCGACGCCCTGCCGGTTCCGCCAGCCGATCGCGTCCAGCTGCGCCGCGGTCAGCGGCTCGGTCATCAGGACGTAGTCGTACACCGGCACGACGTACTGGCGGGCCCGGCGCAACAACGACGGGAATGCGTTGGTCGCCAGCGCCACCTGCCGGGCGTGCACGCCCCCACCGGCGGTGCGCAGCCGGACGCCTGCGCCGTCGCGGGTGACTGAGGTGACCGGCGTGTGCTCGGCGATCCGCACGCCGAGCCGCTCGCCTGCCGCGCGCAGCCCCCAGGCCAGCCGGGCGGGATCGACGAGCGCCGTCCGCCCCCTGTGCCACATTGCGCCGAGGTAGGTCGGCGAGTCGATCTCGGCCCGCACCTGCGCGCCGTCGAGGACGGTCACGTCGTGGCCGAACCGGCGAGCGGTCGCCGCCTCCGCCTGCAGCCACTCGAGCTGGTGCGGCTGGGTGGCCACGGTCAGCTCGCCGGTGCGCTCGAAGCCGCAGTCGATGCCGTAGTGGGCGATCGCCGCCTCGATCGCGTCGAGGTTCTCGCGGCCGAGCCGCTCCAGTGCCGGGACGTCGGCGGGAAAGCGCTGCAGCCCGTTGGACAGGCCGTGGGTGAGGCTCGACGCGCAGAAACCGCCGTTGCGCCCGGAGGCGGCCCAGCCCGCGGTGCGCCCCTCGAGCACTAGCACGTCGCGCTCGGGCTCGGCCTCCTTGGCGAGCAGCGCGGTCCACAGCCCGGTGTAGCCCGCGCCCACCACCGCAAGGTCGCACGCAGTCTCACCGTGTAGCGGCGGCGCCGGATCCGGATCGTCGGGCGAGTCGAGCCAGAACGACGTCGGCGCCGCGTCGGCGAGCGCCCGTCGGGCCGTCACGGAGCTGCGGGTCACGCCTTCTTCCGGTTGGACAGGAAGCCGAGCAGGGCGAGCAGTACACCGAAGCCGAAGATGAGCGTCCCCATCACGTTCACCTGCGGGGGCACGCTGCCACCGGTGCGCTGCGCCGCGCCGTAGACCCACAGCGGGAACGTCTGGGTGTTGCCGTTGTTGAAGCTCGTGATGATGTAGTCGTCGATCGACAGCGCGAAGGTGAGCAGCGCACCGGCGGTGACGCCGGGCATGATCATCGGCAGGGTCACCCTGAAGAACGTCGACACCGGACCGGCACCGAGATCACGGGCCGCCTCTTCGAGCGCCGGGTCCAGCCCCGCCATCCGGGCGCGGACGGTGACGGCCACGTACGCGATGCTGAACATGACATGGGCGATGACGATCGTCCAGTACCCGCGCGGCACGCCCAGCGTCAGGAACAGGCTCAGCAGCGCCGCACCGAGCACGACCTCCGGCGCCGCGATGTTCGCGAACAGCAGCAGGTTCACCGAGCCCGAGCCGCGGAAGCGGCGCCGGCCGAGTGCCATCCCGAGCAGCGTGCCCATCGCAGTCGCGATCACCGTGACGATGACGGCAATCGTGAGCGAATTCTCCAGGGCTTTCGTCAGGTCTGAGATCGAGAAGAGGTCGCGGTACCAGTGCAGCGTGAAGCCCTGCCAGTTCGACGTGAACTTGCCCTTGGCATCGTTGAATCCGAAGACGATCATCACGACGATCGGCGAGCAGAGCCACGCAATCACCAGCCAGGACCAGGTGGGGAGCAGCCACCGGCCCTTCCCGCGCCGCCCCGATCGCACCGGACGGGGCTCTTCGTTCAGCGACGCTTCGAGCGCCTCGCCGGCCAGAGCAGTCATCACGCACCTGCCATGTCGAGAACGTCATCGGTCCCCAGAGTCCGGGCGTACGCGAACACGCCGACCAGCAGCGCCGCCATCAGGATGAAGGACAGGGCAGCGGCCTTCGGGTAGTCCAAGTTGGTGAAGTACTCCGTCTGGATCACGTTGCCGATCATCGTGGTCTTCGTCCCGCCGAGGATCGCGGCGTTGACGTAGTCCGCGGTCGCCGGAACGAACGTCAGCAGGACGCCCGCGAAAACACCCGGCATCGACAGCGGGAAGACGACCTTCCGGAATGCGGCGGTCTTCGACGCGTACAGGTCGGCGGACGCTTCCAGAAGCGCCGGGTCGACCCGCTCGAGTGCCACGTATATCGGCAGGACCATGAACGGGAGGAAGTTGTAGACCAGGCCGCCGATGACTGCGGACGACGTGGCCAGCACGTGGAAGTCCTTGCCCACCACTCCCCAGGTCTTGAGGTGGGAGAGCACCATGCCGTTGTCGGAGAGGATGAAGTTCCACGACTGCGTCCGGATGACGAACGAGACGAAGAAGGGCAGCAGGAGCAGGAACAGCAGGCTCGACTTGTGCGCCCCGCCGCGGAACGCGATCCAGTACGCCACCGGGTACGCGATCACGAAGCAGATGAGCGTGGCGATAAGCCCGTACACGATCGAGCGGACGAACTGCGTGTGGTACTGGCTCCATCCGTCCGAGTACGTGCTCCAGTGGAAGGTCTGTTTGAAGCCCGACGCAAGGTCGCCGGTCATCGTCGACACCGACAGCATGACGAGCGTCGGGACGACGAAGAAGATGACCAGCCAGAGCCAGCCCGGCAGCACGAGGAAGTACGGGACAAGCCGCGAACGGACGCGAAGCGAGCTCATGACTGGTAGATGGGCTCGAAGAGCGCGTTCCACGTCTTCAGCTCGTCGGGGCTGAGCACCCGGAAGCGATGCAGCTTGGCGTAGTCGGCGGGCTTCGGGAAGATCAGCGGATCCGTGACGAGGGCTTCGAGATCGGTCTTGTCCGACCCGGACAGCTTGCTCGCCTCGTCGAGCATCACCTGCGCGCTCGCCGGCACCGGCGTGATGTAGTCGATGTACTCGGCCAGCATGGCAGCGACCGTCGGCCGGTACACCCAGTCCATGTAGAGCATCGCGTCCAGCGGGTGCTTGGCGTGCGCCGGGATGCACATGTTGTCCGTCCAGATGGCCGCGCCCTCCTTGGGCACGACGAACTTCAGGTTCGCGCCGGAGGAGTTCGCGATGAAGATGTCACCCGAATACGCCATCGACGCCCAGATGTCGCCTTTGGCCAACGCATCGGCATATCCCTGGTCGTAGTACTTGCGCACCAGGGGACGCTGCCTCTTCAGCCAGTCGGAGGCCTTCTTCCAGTCCGCCTCGGTCGAGCTCTCCGGATTCACGCCCACCGCGCACAGCGCAGCGTTCGGGAGATCCTCGTTGTCGGCGAACATCCCGATCTTGCCTTTGAGCGCGGGGTCCTGGAGGTCCTCCCAGCTGGTCAGCTCGCGGCCGACGCGCTTGGGGTCGTAGCCGATACCGGTGATGCCGGACTGCCACGCCATCGTGTACACGTTCCCCCGGTCGAAGCTGGGGTCTTTCACCAGGTCACTGGCGTTGGCGTAGAAGTTCGCCATCCGCGTCTGGTCGAGCGGGGTGAGGTAGTCCAGCTCGATGAGCTTGTCGACGTAGAGGCCGTTGGTGAGGACCATCAGGTCGTAGCCGATGTCCTGACCGGCAGCCAGCTGCGGCTGGACCTTGCCGAAGAACGAGGCGTTGTCCTGGATCGCCTCGGTGTAGGTGACCTTGATCCCCGTCTGCTGCTTGAACAGGTCGAGGGACGGATGGTCGTTGTCGTTCTTGGGGGCCACGTCGATGTACAGCGGCCAGTTCGCGAACCGCATCGTGCCGGTCTTCTGCTGCGCGAGCCAGAAGTTCTTGATCTCCTGACGGGCGGCGTTCAAGCCGAGCTTGCTGCCCTTCGCGCCCGGGATGCTGCACGCCGTGAGGGCGAGCCCGAGCGCCGACAGCCCACCGAGCTGCAACGCCCGGCGGCGGCTGAGCCGCGGGGCGGTCAGGCCACGAAGCAGGTCGGGCGGCAGGTGGCCGGCGTCTGACATCGATCCTCCGGTCGAGGCGGTGGCGGTCACGCGACGGACTCCGCCGCGATGTCCGGCCCGGCGCTCGCGGCCAGGGCGAGGGAATGCTCCGGGCGCCATGACAGCCAGACGTCGGAGCCCCGTTCGGCGACGTCGCTGGCGTCGGACGCGTTCTGCAGGAACACCGTGAGCTCGGTGCCGTCGGCGGTTCGCACCGCATACTGCGTGGACGTTCCGAGGTAGACGACCTCGCTGACCCGGCCACGGACCCGGCACCACCCGGCCGTCGGGTCCTGCTGGGAGATCACGATCTTCTCCGGACGGACGGTGAGGTCGAGGGGCTGCCCCACGGCGGCGCCGGCGCCGATCGCGTCGGGGACGACGAGCGACTCGCTCGCACCGCAGTCCAGCACGGCGGTGCTCCCGTCGAGCTGCCCGACGCGTCCGGTCATCAGGTTCGACGTGCCGATGAACCCGGCTACGAAGCGGGTGCGGGGCCGCTCGTAGACCTCGCGCGGAGCGCCGAGCTGTTCGATATGCCCGGCGTTCATCACGACGAGGCGGT
>JAVHVL010000512.1:0-2678 GCA_032160565.1 Pseudonocardiales bacterium
CGCGACTACTGGACCCGCCAGTGGGCGGTCATCGACCCGCGGGTGGAGCTGCTCGGCGTCACGACTCGTGCGGACGGCACGGTCGCCGTCGATGTACGCCAGGTCGTGCGCAGCCTCGACGGTGAGCTGGTTGACGAGGGCCGCGTGGTGCACGTCTACAGATTCAGCGATGGGCTCGTCGAACACATGGACGTCGAGGAGACCTAGGCATGGTCGACCACGTCACGATCCGCGTCTCGGACCGCGAGGCATCGGAGCGCTTCTACGACACGGTCCTCCGGCCGCTCGGCATCGAGCAGAGCTACAGCGGGCGGCAATTCGCCGAGTGGAGGGACTTCTCGCTTTCCGCCGCGACCGATGACAAGCCGGTGACGCGCGGACTGCACATCGGGTTCGCGGCGGCGTCGCGGGCCCAAGTCGACGAGTTCTGGAAGCTGGGCACGGAGGCCGGCTACCGCAGCGACGGCGCCCCGGGCCTGCGGCCCGAATACGGCGAGGACTACTACGGCTCA
This sequence comes from Pseudonocardiales bacterium, assembly GCA_032160565.1. Classification (GTDB taxonomy): domain Bacteria; phylum Actinomycetota; class Actinomycetes; order Mycobacteriales; family Jatrophihabitantaceae; genus RYN-117. The sequence continues at coordinate 513 of JAVHVL010000512.1, forward strand.
TTCCTGCTCGACCCCGACGGCAACAGCGCCGAGGCCGCACACCACGACGGGTTGCGCCAGGGCCGCGGCGTCGACCACCTGTGGATCCGCGTGCGCGACGTGGAGGCATCGAAAGCGTTCTACGAGGCAGTCGCGCCACACGCCGGCTTCCGCCTGGGCACCGACAGCCCGGAGCGGGTCCAGTTCGTCGGCCGGACCGGCTCGTTCTCGGTTGTGGCCGGCGAACCCGCCGAAAACGTGCACCTGGCGTTCCCGGTCACCGACAACGCGACGATCGACGCATTCCACGCGGGGCTGACCGCCGCCGGCTACCGCGACAACGGCCCTCCCGGCGAGCGGCCGGTGTATCACGAGGGCTACTACGGCGCGTACGTGCTCGACCCCGACGGGAACAACGTCGAGCTGGTGAACCACAACCGCGGCTGACCCAGCGCTACGTGGAGGAGCTCATCGGCTCGTGCCCGAGCTTCTCCATCACCCGCTCGAAGAGCTCGTGCGGCTGGGCGCCCGGGATCATGACGCGGTCGTCGACTACCCAGGCCGGAACGCCGCCGGCCCCCATCTCGAGCATCGCCGCCGAGGAGGCGTCGATCCGGTCCTGATACGGGAACGCCGTCGCGGCACCGCGGACCTCGTCCGGATCGATGCCGAAAGCCGAGGCCTCCTCGACGAGGACGTCCGGATCCGAGATGTCGCGGTCCTCGGCCCAGAAGGCGTGCATCAGCCGGTCGTGCAGCGGCCCGTGGACGCCCCGCTCGCGAGCGAGCTCTGCGACGTTCAGCGCCGCGCGCGAGTTCGGCACCCGGGTGCGCGGCGCATGCGGCAGCCCTGCCGCGTCGAACATCTGGGCTTGGCCCGTCCTCAGGTCGCGGTTGTACTTCGCCTCCAGCTGCTGGAAGGAGAGCCCGTCCGGTGGGTACTCAGGATGGAGGTCGAACGGCAGCCACTCGATCTCGGCGCCGTACCGGCGCTCGAGCCACGCCGCCCGCTCAGTGGCGACGTAGCAAAACGGTCATATGTAGTCCGACCAGACGCGGATGATCGGCGCCACCCACAGAGTTTTACAGTCGCACCGTGATCGAGACGGAACGCTTGCTTCTGCGGCGGCTTTCGATGGCAGGACGTGGATGGACTCCTCGACTTCTACTCGGATCCCGAGGTAAGGCGCTACATCCACGTCCCGGATGGCTACGGGCACGAACCGGCGATTGCTCGCGTCGAGGCGAACGCGCGCGAGTGGGACGACCTCGGACACCGCTTCCTGGCTGTGATGGATAGGAGAACGGGCCGCTTCCTCGGGCGGGCCGCCGTCCACGACTGGGGGCGCTCACCTGGAGCTTCAGGATCCTCGCCGTGCCCTACCTGACCGCCATGATCCGCCCGGACAACGAGCGGTCCCTGAGCGTCGCCGCGCGCCCCGGCATGTGCCGACTAGGCGACGACGGGCTCGGACAGGACCAGGTGATCGTCCACGCCACGCGCCGAAGGACTGGCCGTGTCCCCCGTATGGCGGGGTCTGACCCCTCCGCGATGGGGTACATACCGCGTCTCCCGCGGGTGGCTGCGGCAGTCACTTCCGTCCTCGAGCGAAGCGGAGCAAGGCGCATAGGCGAGCGGAGCTCGCCGTGCGCGGCCGCGGCAGCGGACGCGATGCCCGGCGAAGCGGAGGGAGAGGATCGGAAGGGATCTGCCGTCAGACAGGACCCGCGGCCGAGCCGTCGCGTCCCTGGGCGAAACGGTCGCCGCTAGAAACCGACCCCGAAAATGAAAGAGCCGGCCCCCCACGGCCGGCTCTCTCTCCTTGGTGCGTACCCCAGTACCGCCCCGTGGAAGTGAAGTTCTCACCCAATCAACGGGCGTTCCCGGGAATTTCTTTCACCGGCGTTCCGAGCCATTCGAACGCTTCCGTGCGGTCCTCGAAGGTCGTCATCTGGCGCGTTAGTCCAACGCGCTCCAGGTCGGCAAACCCGCTCTCGCTGGCGCACGCAACGGCCATCTCGCCGCCGAAGTGCTCCAGCCGCCGCTGGCTGCCGAGTATTGCGCCGAGGACAAGGGGATCCACATGCTCCGTCTCCTGCAGATCGATCAGCACTCGCATGCAACCACCTGCGACCGCGGCGCTCAACGCCTCCCTCAGGTCCTCGGCAGTTTGCGCGTGTGCCTCGC
>JAVHVL010000550.1:0-2702 GCA_032160565.1 Pseudonocardiales bacterium
CGCCGCCGCCGGCACTCCGCCATCGGCCAGATCAGCCCCGTCAACTTCGAGATGCAACACTGCAACCGCAGCGCGGCAGAACCTCAAGCCGCATAACCCCGTGTCCACCAACCGGGGTCAGGGCCAAGCTAAGGGCAACACGCACGCCAATACAATCGAATCGCGAGTCCATCGGATCCTCGTGCCGGTGCGCGCAGTACAACGCCGTCACGTCCGCGGTCCGGTAGGAACCGCCGCGGCAGACCCGGTTGTGCCGCACGTCGCGAATCAGGGTCTCGTCGTATGACATCAGCGCGCGACCCTCGGCCGTGACCTCGTCGTAGCGCTCCTCGCACCAACTCCACATGGAACCGGACATGTCGTACAGGCCGAAACCGTTCGGGGCGAAGCTCCCGACGGGCAATGATGCACCGTCCGGGTTGCCGAAGTCGGCGAGCCCCGCAGGCTCGTCGTCGCCCCACGGGAACCGCTTCCCGATCAGGCCACCGCGCGCTGCGTACTCGTACTCTGCGTCACGCACGAGCCGATACGGCCTCCCGGTCTCACGCGCCAGCCACTGCACGTACGAGGTCGCATCGATCCAGCTTATAAACCCCGCCGGCGCATGCGATTCGCTGAAGCGTGGATCGCCGGCGAGCGAGTCCTCGATCGGATATCCGGTGCTGTCGGCGAAGGCGCGGTACTCCTCGACGGTCACGGCGCGGGCCGCGATGCCGAATGCCGCAACCTCCCAGGTAAGCGCCGACCACGCGTGGGGAAGCGCTGCCGTCGACGGGAACGCGGGCAGGCCGAGTGTCCCCTCGCCGCCCGGACTGGTGACGACCTCGGGCTCGCGAACCCTCACGCCGCACGTCCTCGCGCAGGGTCGAACGGACCGAGCGCGGCGGCGGCCTCACCCGTGGTGACCAGCTCGGCGAGCAGCCGACCCGACACCGGGCCCAAGACCATGCCCCACATGCCGTGCCCTCCGCACGCGAAGACGCGCGGAGAGCGCGTCGCGCCGATGAGTGGTAGCCCGTCCGCGGTACAGGGTCGCGAACCGACCCATTCGTCATGTCGCACAGAGACGTCGACGCCGGTCAGCATCGGCGCGGCTGCCCGGGCCAACGCCACGCTGCGACGTGCGTCGAAGGGGGCGTCGGCGTCTCGGAACTCCATCATCCCGGCGACGCGGAGCCGCCCGCCGACCGGCGTGCACGCCACGCGCTGGGTGGGAAAGTACAAGGGATGCGTCGGTGCCGGTGTCACGTCGATGCCGAAGCTGTACCCGCGTCCGGCGTGGACGGGGATTCGCACCCCTAACGGTTTGGCCAGCCGGCTCAGCCACGCACCCGTGGCGAGCACCGCCGCGTCGAAGGAGGCGCCGCCACCGTCCGTCGAGACGACGACGTGATCACCTCGGTCCTCGACGCTGGTGACCTCTTCACCGATGCGAAAGGTCGCGCCCCGATCATCCACCGAGCTCGCCAGCGCGCTGACGAAGTCCATCGGATCAAGGAATTGCTGACCCGTGACCGCGATCGCCGCGGTGACGGCCTCGGACAGGCACGGTTCGAACGCGCGCGCTTCGTTGCCCGAGATCGTGGTGGACTCGACGGGTTGGCCGGCGGCGCGGATGTGTTCCAGTTCTGTTGCCATCGCCGAGCAGTCTGATGCGAGGCGAAAGCACGCGAGGAACGGAGATGCGTCGCGGGCCGCGACGTCGACCCCCGATGCCCGGAGGATGTCGAACGCCGCGAAGGCCATCGGCGTGAGGCCGGCGAGGCTGGCCATCGAGCGGCGCCACCGCGTACTGGTGCAGTGCTGGGCGGACCCGGCGAGGAACCGCCACAGCGCAAAGTCCGGCACGAGCGGAATCCGCAACGGAGCCGACCTGCGCAACATCGCAGGAACCACGCTCTTGAGTACCCCGGGGCTCGGGAGCGGCTCGACCAGGCCCGGGACGAGCCAGCCTGCGTTGCCGCGTGATGAGCCGGAGCCAGGCTCGCCGCGTTCGAAGACGCTGACGCTGACGCCGAACTCCTGCAAGAACCATGCCGTGCTCAGGCCCGCGACGCCCGCGCCCAGGACGGCGACGCGTTCCGGCCGGTTTCGCCGAAGGCCGGTCATGAGTGGGTTGTCACGTCAGCCGGGCGAAGCCGGTCTGCGCGATGGGGCCGCGCAGTTGTGCCTCGACCGAGTCGTTGGCGACGGCGTCGGCGAGGATGGCGAAGATCTCTTCGACCGCCTCCAGGTACGCGTCGATGAGGTGCTCCTCGTGGGCGTAGGACGCGTAGAAAGCCTTGCCCGCGAGAAACCCGCGCTCAAGCATCAACTGGGTGTAGAGCGTGGTCGTGGCCTGCGGGTTGTGATCGAAACTGAGATGGCTCAGCGGAGGGATCCCCGACACCTCGATCGTGAGGCCGCTCGCCTGTGCGGCCGACACCCAGCCCCGCTGAACCCGCGTACCGATCTCGATCAACCGTGTCCCGACGTCGAGTCGCCGGTGCTTGGTCAAGGTCGCGATCGCGGCCGTCGGGCCGATCAACTCCGTCCAGTAGGAACTGCTCACGAAGGACCGCTGCGCCGCCTCCATGACTGCGGCGATGCCGATCACGGCGGCCATCGGATACCCGTTGCCCAGCGCCTTGGCAAACACGGCCACGTCAGGATGCACGCCGTAGGTCAGGTGCGCCCCGCCAGTGTTCAGCCGCAACCCGCTG
>JAVHVL010000647.1:0-5982 GCA_032160565.1 Pseudonocardiales bacterium
GACCCGCACGAACAGCATGTAGGTGCCTAGGAACAGGTCGCCGGCATCGGCCGCAAGCGCGCCGAGCAGCGGCACGGGTTGCAAGGTCGGCATGTTGCCGAGGTAGTGCTGCAGCGCCCAGACCGAGTCGATGCCCGCGGCTGCGGCCGCACGCACCTGCTCGCGCAGCGCAGCGACCCGATCCGCCGCAACTATGCCCGGCGGGAAGTCGTTCATCAGTGCGAGACCGAACTTCACGGGGCACCTCCCCTTTGACCATTGCTGCTATTCATGCGCATTGATCTCAAGATACTCTGGCGGCCGTCTGTGCACTAGGCCGGCGGCGGAAAAGCCGGCGGCCGCTTCTCGAGGAACGCCGTGGCGCCTTCGACCATGTCATCACTCCCGATGGCCTGGACGAGCATTCCGAGGCCGGTGCTGAACGAGTCGCGCGCGGCGTTCCACCACACGTTCGAGCTGATCTTCGCGATCTCGAGGTACCGGGGACTGAGCGCCGCGAGCTCGGCCACCATCGCGTCGACCGCCGCCACCAGATCATCGTCATCCACAACTGTGTTGACGAGACCAAGGTCGAGCGCCTGCTCGGCGGCGTAGCGACGGCAGAGCATCGCCATCTCCTTGGCGCGCTTCTCACCGATCTGCATCGCCAGCACGTTCGTCGCCCCCGTCACCGGAGAGCTGCCAACCCGCGGACCGGTCTGGCCGAACGTCGCCGACCGAGCGGCGATCGCGAAGTCACACGCGATCACGAGTTCGTTTCCGCCGCCGGCCGCGGCACCGTTGACGGCGGCGATCACCGGACGAGGGCACTGCCGAATCGCGTCGAACAACTGCAGCGACGAGCGGTACAGCTCACGCATCTGAGGCACTGTCGGAGCACTGAGTTGATCAAGCGCTCCCCCGGCGCAGAACCCCTTGCCGCGTCCGGTGATCACAGCGGCCCGCGAGCCGCTCGCGGCCTGCAAGGCGGCCACGATCGTCGCGCTCATGGCGGGGTCGAACGCGTTGCGTCGCTCGGGCGCGTCCAGGGTGATCCAGGTTGCGTCTGCGCGCGTCTCGACGTGCACTTGTGCGAGGTGGCTGGCCATCTCTTGGTCTCCGTTCCGGGCGGCTCTGGCTTCGCGTGCTGTGGATGGGTAGATTGATTATCATAGATTCGACGAGGCCCACATGGCACGCGCCAGATTCGGAGTCACCGCTTATGTCCGACTTGTTCACCCGTCCCGAGATCTTCCTCGGCGGCCGTTGGGTCGCCTCGCGCGGCGGCGTCGAGGAGCTGGTGATCGATCCGTCGACCGGCGCTGCCTTCGGAGCGGCGACGCTGGCCACCACCCAGGATGTCGACGCCGCCGTCGACCTGGCAAGGGCGAGCTTTGACTCCGGGGTCTGGGCCGACCGCTCGGTCACCGAACGTGCAACGGTCATCCGGGCCGCGGCCGATCACATCGAACGGCTCGGTGACCAGGCTGTTGACCTGCTGACCCGCGAGCTCGGCTGCCCGCGCTGGTTCGCCGAGCGAGCCCACGTCCCGAACCCGATCCGGCACCTGCGTTACTACGCCGACCTGATCGAGACCGAACCCCTGGACGAGATCCGGACGGACGGCACGAACCGAAGCCTGATGGTGCGCGAGCCGGTGGGCGTGGTCGGCGCGATCACGCCGTGGAACGGTCCGCTCAGCTCGCCGGCGATCAAGATCGGGCCGGCGCTGGCCGCCGGCTGCTCGGTCGTCCTCAAGCCGCCGCCCGAAACGCCATTGATCGCCTACCTGCTCGCCGACGCGTTCGAGGCCGCGGGACTGCCCGAAGGCGTCTTGAGCGTGCTGCCTGGCGACCGCGAGACCGGAGCCCACCTCGTTCGGCACCCGCAAGTCGACAAGATCGCGTTCACGGGCAGCACCGCGGCGGGTCGCGCGATCATGGCCGACTGCGCACAACGCATTGCTCGCGTCACGCTCGAGCTCGGTGGTAAGTCTGCGGCGATCGTTCTCGACGACGCCGACGTCGAGGCCGTGCTGCGCACCGTGATCCCGATGGCGATGACGGTCAACGGCCAGCTGTGCATTGCGCAGAGCCGGGTACTCGTCCCCCGTTCGCGCGAGGTCGAGTACCGCGACGCCCTCGCTGCAGCGCTCGCCCAGTTGCCGGTCGGCGACCCGTTCGACCCGACGACCCAGATCGGACCGCTGGTGAGCGAACGCCAGCGCGATCGCGTAGAGGGATACCTGAAGGTGGCGGCCGACGAGGGTGCGCAGGTTTTCGGGGGGGCGCGCCCGGCCGACCTGGGCGCCGGCTACTACGTCTCGCCGGCGTTGTTGGCCGGTGTCGACAACGGCATGCGGGTGGCGCAGGAGGAGATCTTCGGTCCCGTTATCGCATTGATCGCCTACGACTCCGAGGACGAGGGGGTACGCATCGCGAACGACTCGATCTACGGTCTGTCCGGCTCGGTGTGGACCGCCGATCGAGATCGCGGGGTCGCGATCGCCCGGCGCATCCGCACCGGCATGGTAAGCATCAACGGCGCGCCCCAGTCGTGGGGAACTCCGTTCGGCGGTTACAAGCAGTCGGGAGTCGGGCGCGAGATGGGCCCCGAGGGTTTGCTGGCGTTCCACGAGTTGAAGTCGATCGCCATCGGCCCAGCCTGATCCGGTCAGCCCGACGAGCCGGTCGCGCCGTCGACGGTGAGCGATGCGCCGGAGACGTACCCGGCAAGATCGGAGGCCAGGTAGACGATGGCGTTGGCGACATCGGCAACCGACGCGGGCCGCCCCAACGGAAACGCCGTCGCGGGATCGAGCGACTGGAGCACCGGATCGTCGACCCGAAGCATGGACGTGTCGACGGCGCCCGGGTGCACCGCGTTGACGCGGATGCGGTGCGGCGCCAGATCGCGCGCCAACGTGTACGTCAGCGCCTGCACCGCGCCCTTGCTCGCGTGATAGGTCGCATGCCCGACCGAGCCGCGGTACGACGCGACGGACGCGAGGTTGACGATCGAGCCACCGCGTTCGCGCATGGCCGTCGCCGCCGCCTGGCAACCGAAGAACGTGCCGCGGACGTTGACCGTGAGCATCTGTTCGTAGGACTCCTCGGTGACCTCGAAGAAGTCCTCACGCCGGAACACACCGGCGCAGTTGACCATCGTCGTCAGCCCGCCGAGCGACTCTGCGACCGCTACCGCACGTCGCAGATCAGCGACCCGAGTGACGTCGGTGGCGACGAACTCGGCGGCGACACCGGCGTCGGCGAGGAGGTCCACCGTCGATCGGCCACCCTCGCGCGGCTCGCGGCGCAGGTCGGCGACGACGACCGCTGTCGCGCCGTGCGCGGCGAACGCCTGCGCCGTGGCACGGCCGATACCACTTGCCGCCCCAGTGATCACCGCGACCGTGCCGGCGAGCAGGTCCGGCGCACCGACGTCGGGCGCGCTCATTCCGGTTGCGCCACCGGTCCGCGCCCGGCCTCCCACATCGCGCCGGACCGCAGCATCTTCTGCGCCTGCATGGCTTCGCGGCGCGCACCGTAGGCAACGACCGCGCGCAGCGCTCCGTCGCCTCCGAACGCGGCGACGAACTCGTCGGCATCCGCATCACCGTGCAGATAGTGCAGCTCGTCCTGGGGCCGGACCTCGCCCCACACCTGCAGCCGTGTCCCGAGCTGCTCGGACCAGACGTACGGCGCCGGTGCGTACGTCCGCTGCCCACCCGTGAGCACGTCGGCAAGGACGACCGCCTGTTCGCCCGCGTTGGTCCAGTGCTCGAAGCGGCGCTGCCCGTGCGCGCCTGCGACGCGGGCCACGTCGCCCACTGCGTAGATCCCGTCGCCGACGTGCAGGGATGCGTCACACGCGATGCCCCCTGCGACATCCAGCCCCGAACCGGCGAGCCAGCCGACGGCCGCATCGACACCGATGCCGACAACCACGACGTCGGCATCGATCACCGTCCCGTCGTCGAGCACCAGCCGCTCGACCCGGTCGGATCCGTCGACCCGCGATACGCACCGCCCGAGCCTCATCCGCACACCGTTGTCGCGGTGTCGGTTGGCAAGCGCAGCACCGACGGCCGGTCCGACGCCGCGCATCATCAACGCGGGCAACGGATCGACGACGGTGACGTCGAGGCCGAACTGCCGCGCGGACGAGGCGACCTCAGCACCGATGAACCCGCCACCGACGACGGCGACGCGCGCCTCGGCGGCGAACGCATCCCGAATCGCGACTGCGTCGTCGATCGTGCGCAGCGCATGGACGCCTCTTAGGTGCTGCGTGCCGGGCAGTAGCCGAGGGCTCGATCCGGTAGCGACGATCAACGTCTCGAACCTCACCCGTCCCTGATCGGTGGTGACCTCGCGTCGAGCGACATCGAGCCCGGTGGCGCGCGTCGCGCTGAGCAGCTGCACGTCGAGCGCCGCGAGAGCGTCCGCGTCGATGAGCTGCACATCTTCCGCGCCCAGCTTGCCCAGCAGGAACTCCTTCGACAGCGGCGGCCGATCGTAGGGCGCGTGCGGCTCGGCGCCGATCATCGTGATCGGCGCGTCGTATCCGCTGCGGCGCAAGGCTTGGACGGTCCGGACGCCGGCCAGCGCTGCGCCGACAACGACCGTGCTCATCTGCTCAACCCGAGAACTCCGGCAAGGGTGTTGCCGAGGATCGCGTCGGTCTCAGCCGCGTCGAGTCCGAGGGCCCGCACCGAGGCGATCTCGGCCGCCGGATCTGCCATCGGCCAGTCCGAGCCGAACACGACACGGTCCGCGCCGTGGCGTCGGATCAACGACCGAATGCGCTCCTTGTCGAGGTCACCGAGCCGCGGAGGCCACGACGTCTCCAGGTACGCGCGCGATCCGACGATGAGCTCCTCGGCCTCGTCGAGCTGGTGGAAGCCGCCGAAGTGGCAAGCGATCAGGCGCAGTTCGGGTACGGCGTCCAACGCCGCTCGCAACGCGGTCGGGGTGCCGCGCTCGTTCGCGGCATCGGTGCCGCCCGCGCCGGCGTGCGTGATGACCGTGACATCGTCGCCGGCCAGCCCATGCAGCAGATCGATGACGCGCGGATCGTCGAGCGAGAGCTCTTGGAACAGCGGATGCAACTTCACCCCGCGAATTCCGTTGTCGCGCAAGGACTTCAGGTTCACCTCGATCGCCAGTTCCGGATGAACCGTCCCGAACGGCGTGAACCGCGCGCGGTCGACCGAGCCGATGAACTCGTTCGTCCGCTCGACCGTGCGCGCGACCGCCGCGACACCGAGGCACATCGCGTGGTCGATGCCGGCGGCGTCCATCGTGCGCTGCAGACCGTCGAGCGTTCCGTCGTGCACCGGGTCGAGGTTCGACGGTCGGGAGGCGAGAACCTGTGCGGCGATGTGACCCGGCCACACGTGGCAGTGCGCGTCGATGATCATGGGCGGTCCAGGTTCTTGAGCAGCTGCTTCGAGAGCGAGTCGAGGATCACCTCGGTCGATCCTTCGTAGATCCGCATCGGCCGGGCTTCGCGGTACAGGCGCTCGATGGCGCTGCCTCGGACGAGCCCGAAGCGACCCATCACCTGCACTGCCCGATCGACGACACGGCCGGCCGTCTCGGACGCGCCCACCTTGGCCATGGACGACAGGTTCAGGTTCGCGTACGGGTCTCGCGCGGCGGCGGCCGCCGCCCGGTACGCCAGTGATCGCGCCATCTCGATCTCCGTCCAGGACAGCGCGAGCATCGACGGCACCGGGCCGAGCCGGGCGAGCGGGACGCCGAACTGCTCGCGCCCGGCGGTGTGGCGCAGCGCCTCGTCGAGCGCTGCCTGCGCGACGCCGACCGCCGCGCCGGCTACCGAGACCCGGAACGTCGCGAGGGTGGCGAGCATCAACGCGAAGCCCTTGCCCGGCTCGCCGATCCGGTGATCGAGGGGTGCCCGGACGTTGTCGAAGACGACATCGCCGAGGACGTGCGGCGCGATGATCTGGTGCGGGCGGGTGACGGTGACGCCGCGGGT
>JAVHVL010000002.1:0-4428 GCA_032160565.1 Pseudonocardiales bacterium
TGACGACGCCCGAGGCGAGCCCGGACTGCTCCGGCGTGACGTCGCTCATCGCAGCGAGCAGCACCGGGTTGAGCGCCATCCCCGCGCCAAAGCCGAGCAGGATCATGCTCGGGAGCACGTCGGTGACGTAGCTGCCGTCGACCGGGGCGCGCGCGAGCCAGAGCAGGCCGGCCGCGGCGACCAGCAGCCCGGGGACGATCAACGCTCGCGGCGCCACCCGAGGGAGCAGGCGACTGGCCAGGGCGTACGCGCTGACCGAGACGGCGGCCGTCAGCGGTAGGAAAGCCAGAGCCGCCCGCACCGGCGAGTAGCCCAGCACCACCTGGAAGTGGTACGTCAGCATCAGGAACGTGCCGAACGAGCCGACCACCGCCGCCGCGACGGCCAGATAGGCGCCCGCGCGTGACCGATCGGCGAGGATGCGCGGCGGGAGCAGCGGCTGGCGGACGCGCGTCTGGCGGGCGGCGAACGCAGCCACCGCCACGGCCCCCAACGCGAGCGGCAGCAGGACGTTGCCGGACGACCAGCCGTGCGGCACCGCCTGGCTGCAGCCGAAGACGATCGCCGCCAGCCCCGCGGTGATCAGCACTCCCGAGACGACGTCCACCTTGGCGCGCACCATAGTCGGCGGGTCGGGCAGCACGGCGCGCCCGGCCAGCACCGCGGCGACGGCGATCGCGACGTTGACGTACAGGCACCAGCGCCACTGCAGGTACTCGGTGAGCACGCCACCGAGCAGCAGCCCCGCGGCGCCGCCACTGCTCGCCACCGCGCCGTAGACGCCGAACGCCTTCGCGCGGTCCTTGGACTCGGTGAACGTCACCGCGATGAGGGACAGCGCGGCCGGGGCGAGCAACGCGGCGAAGGCGCCCTGGAGTGCACGGCCGGTGACCAGTACCGCGAAGCCGGTGGCCGAGCCGGCGAGGGCGGAGGATGCCGCGAAGCCGGTGAGGCCGACGAGGAACGCCCGGCGGCGCCCCACGTTGTCGGCGACCCGCCCGCCCAGCAGGAGCAGCCCCGCGAACGTCAGCGTGTAGGCGGTGACCACCCACTGCCGGTCGGCGTTGCCGAAGTGGAGTGACCGCTGGGCCGAGGGGAGGGCGATGTTCACGATCGTCGCGTCCAGCGCCACCATCAGCTGCGCGATCGCGACGACGACCAGCCCGAGCCACCGCCGCTCTGCCGGTGCGGCGATCGTCGGGCCGACGGTCCGGGGAGCGGCCATGACAGCCTCCTTCAGCTAAGCGGATGAATATCCTCCGATTCACCGTGCCACTGCCCGGTCCGCGGCGCAAGTGTTCCGGAGAGATTTCGTCCGGATACGGCTAGGCTGGGGCAATGAGCCGGCAACGGAAGGCGGCGCCGGCACCTGCTCGGCCGCTGCGGTCGGACGCCCTGCGCCATCAGGAGCAGCTGCTGCGCGCCGCCCGCGACGTCTTCGTCGAGCGGGGGGCCGGCGCGCCGCTCGACGAGATCGCCCGGCGCGCAGGCGTGGGGATCGGCACGCTGTACCGCCGCTTTCCGGAGCGGCGGGCGCTCATGCGGGCCGTAGTCCTGGACGCATTGCAGCGGACGGCCCAGGAGGCCGAGCGGGCGATGGCCGAGGAGGGCACCGGGTTCGACGCGCTGACCCGCTACATGCACGCGGTCCTCGACGTGCGGGTGTCCGCGGTCATCCCCGTGCTGCTGGATGAGATCGACATGGCGGACGCGGAGCTGGGGCCGGCTCGGGAGAAGTCCTCCTCCGCCGTGCTCCGGATCACCGACCGCGCGCACGAGGACGGTTCGCTGCCCGCGGAGGTGACGTTCGGCGACATCGGCACGCTGCTGGTGCGGCTGTCGCGCCCGCTGCCCGGCGGGCTCTCCGCGGAGCTCGACTCCGACCTTGCGCACCGGCACCTGGATCTGCTGATCGAGGGGCTGCGCCCCTCCGCCGATCGGCGCGCCGTCACCGCTGGACCGGCGCTGAGCCGAGAGGAGTTGCGGGCGATGCGCGACTCGGCGCGGACGGCCTAGGTTCGAACCGATCCCTACCGGGAAAGGACCTCGGGTGAGCGGCATGCTGGCGGACCCCCCGAACCCCCCGAACGTCCCGGACGACTCGGACGACTCGGACGGCTCGGACGGCGCTTCGCGGCGTCATGGGCTCTGGGGGCTGCTGGTGCTCGCGCTTGCCGCGGCGGTCGTCGTGTCGTCGATGATGTTGCTCTCCGGTAACTCCGGTGGTGACCACCGCGGGCTGATCGGCATCACGGACACCGCCCAGCCGACCACGTCACCCACGAGCGGCGCGACGCTGCCCAGCCTGTCGCCGAGCCGCACCGCGACGACGACGTCCGCTCGTCCCAGGCCGACCCGTACGGGGAACCCGTGCCCCTCCGCGGCACCCTGCACGGTGCCGGGCGACGGCGGCGGGGCGGTCGCCGCGGTGAACGCCTTCCGGGTGAGCCACGGCGGAAAGGCCGTCCCCGCAGCGGTTTCCGCCCAGGCGCAACAGTGCGCGCTGCAGCAGGGCAATGGCCCCACGTGCGTCCCGCACTATGCCTGGCAGCCGACTCCGGTGCAGGACGGCGCCCGCGCCGTCGCGGGGATCGCCGGACGGGGCGACGGCACGCAGTGGCTGCTCGACCCGGCGGTGTCGTCCTTCAGCGTGGGCTGGGCGTACGCACCCGGCACCGGGTACGAGCTCGCCGTGCTCAAGGTCAACTGAGCCGGGACTCGGCGCCGGTCAGGTATCGGCGTCCGTGGCGATCTCCACCATGGCGACGGTGATGTTGTCGGGGGCGCCGGCATCGATCGCCGCTTCCCACAGCTCGAACGCCGCCCTGCCGCCGTCGTGGCTGCTGAGTATGGCGGCGATTGCTGTGTTGTCGACGGCGTCGGTGAGCCCGTCGCTGCAGACCAGGTAACGAGCGGAGTCGGGCAGCGGCCGGGTGCTGATGTGCGGCTCGACCGGGGCTGCGTCCACGCTCCCGCCGAGTGCTTGGGTGACGACCGGGCTGCGGCGCTGGCCCGGCAGCGGCGGCTCGTTGTCGTCCGTGGTGACCTGGACCAGCCCGGGGTCGCCCACGACGTACACCCGGCTGTCCCCGATGTTGAACACGGCGACGCCCTGATCGGTGATGACGACTCCGGCGACGGTGGTGCCCATTCCGGTGCGCTCGGGGTGCCGGGCGGCCTCCGCGTACACCATGTCGTTGCATTCGATGAGGGCCGCGTGGATCGCGGCCTGGTCCGTCAGACTCGGGCCCTGCCGCGCGAGCCACCGGACGGCCAGCGAGCTGGCCTCCTCGCCTGCAGGGTGCCCGCCCAGGCCGTCCGCGACGGCGACGACGGTCGGAGCTCCTATCGGGAGGAAGAACGTCTGGGGCGTGAGGGTGGTCGCGGCGCACAGCGTCCAGGGACCGACGACGAGGCTGTCCTCGTTATGGTCTCGCACCAGCCCGTCGTGGCTCAGCGCGGAGACGGCAACGTAATGCATGCGCACCCCCCGCATCTCGCGGTTGACCCGGCCACGGTATCGCGCTGTCCGCGCGACCGGTGGCTGCCGCGCGCCGGACAGGAGGGCCCACCGAGCTACCTGATCACGAGCCCCTGAACGTGCCCGTACCCATGCCAACGGGATGTTGATCAAGGAAACATTCGCCGGCCGAATCGCTTATGGGTCCCTCGACCAGCGCCGGGGGGTGCGTCCAGGCCGAGGGACCACGCCAGCATGCGCCGCGCGGACGAGTGGCTGCCACAAGCCACAAGGCGTTCTCAGATTCGAAGCTCGACCCGTAGGCCGCCTGTCAGGCGACGAGGACGTGCACGATGGCCGCGTTGCATTTCATTCGTCTGCATGAGGCGCGGGCGCGTCCTGGTCGATAGCGATGACGCCTTCGATTGCCCTGTGTTCGGCCGCACCGCCTCCCTGACCGGCCTCGGCGGCGGCGATGTCGTCATCTCCCTCACCGTGTCGGGTCCGGCGCGGCGCGACGACTCGGGTCCGGCGCGGCGCGACGACTGGTATTTCGATGATCGGCTCACCGCCAGCGGCCTGCCTCTCTACGGAGGACAACGCTGCGTGCGGATGACGACGCTCACGGTCGCGGGCGCCGGACAGCGACACCGCGCATCAGGTCCATCGGGTCTGCACAAGATCGTCCCAGCGACCAGGGACCGGGGACTATCGATCTGACGTCAAAACGGCGGTGGCGGATCGGGGTCCGCCTCGCAGATCGGTTGGTCTAGCTCCGTGGTTCGGTCGATGGGGTAGGTGGCGGCGGGTTTCGTGTAACGGCGCCCGAACGGGCTGGTCCATCGGGTGTCGCCGTTCGGCAGTCGCTGAACCTGCCAGGCGGTTTCGTGCTTCAGATGGTGGTGCCGCGCGCACAGGACGTGCAGGTTGCCCTCGTTGGTGTGGCCGCCGTCGGTCCACGCGATGCG
>JAVHVL010000004.1:0-8056 GCA_032160565.1 Pseudonocardiales bacterium
CCAGGCCGCACACGAGACTGTACTGGCGCAGCGTTCATGTTCGATGCGTGCGCTATTCGCCTGACCTTCGTGGCCGACTCAGTCCTCACATTCGGGTCGCGCGACACTGCCATTCGGCCGATCGAAGCTTCCATTCTGCCGGGAGCTCGCGAAGGTAGAGCTCGACCCAGCCGCGGTCGATCCAGCGGGTAATTTCCTGGACGAAGTCTTCGATGTCGTCCACTGCTCTATCACCGGTAGATCGTAAAGCGCAACGTCGGGCCAGCCTCGCCCGGACCCCGAACAGACGAGCAGCGCGTTGACGGCGAGCTGATTCAGAACCGAGCGTTTCAGGGAACCAACGTTAGGGGGCTATTACCCGCCGTGAGCGGTCTGGAATCTGCTGACGATGATCTTGTAACGCATCCTTTCGTGCTCACTTTCCTAGTCGGCTTGCCGGATCGCGTCGACCTCGCCGAACCAGTGGTGGCGCTGCGCCGTCTTCACGATGATGATCTGCCCATGACCAGTGACGTTCTCGGCACCCCCCTCTGCCCGTGATCTTCATGACGGTGCTGTGGCCGCCGTGCTATCCCGGGCGGTGTGGGCCGGTGAGGTCGAGCCTTCCGATGCACTGCGGATCATCAGCGCGACGGCGTCACAGGACACGAGAAGTACTAGAGGGCCAAGATCGCCCGGGCTGTCCGCGCCGAACCGCCGCTGATCGAGCTACTTGAGCCCGACATCGGGTAGGCGTTCGTGGTCGCTGAGTCCCTTGACTACGCCAGCCCTACGAGGGTTGCTTGAATAGCCTGGAATACAAGACCCTGCGGACGCTCGGCACCCTGCCCATGATCGCGGTCGCGCTGGTTGGCAGCCGGCACCGCAGCCGCGCCGACAGACTGCTCATCGGAGTCCGGCGTGGGCGCGCTCGGCTGGACGACGCACCGACTGGCCCACCACTCAACCGAAACGGAAGCCGCCAGCGCCAGATTCGGCGACTAACTCGCGCCGCACACGAAATACGCCGCAGGGCCCGAGCCTGCCGGTAGGTCGACACGCAGACACGTCGGGGTCCCCGAAAATTCATTCGACCGAGTGTCGAAATCCAGTGCCCGCGATCGACGTATCCATGAGACCGTCTGCAGCGGTTGCCGGGAACCGAACCGAAGGAGATACCACCGATGAGCTCAGAGCCGACACCGCCCACCGGCGTCGCCGCACCGCCCGATCCGCGCCGCTGGAAGGCGCTGGGCGTGCTGGGGCTGATCCAGTTCATGCTGATCCTCGACGTCACCGTCGTGAACGTCGCGTTGCCGCGGATCCAGGACGACCTGGGGTTCTCGCAGTCCGGCCTCGCCTGGGTGGTCAACGGTTACGTGCTGATGGCCGGCGGGCTGCTGCTGCTGGGTGGCCGGCTGGCCGACATCCTCGGCCGGCGGCGGCTGTTCCTGCTGGGCGTCGGGGTGTTCGCGATCGCCTCCGCCACGTGCGGCGCGGCCGTCGACCCCAGCATGCTGGTGATCTCCCGGTTCCTGCAGGGCGCCGGCGAGGCCATGGCCGCACCCGCCTCGCTCGGCCTGATCGCGCTGCTGTTCCCCGACCCGCGCGAGCGGATGAAGGCGCTCGGCATCTGGGGTGGCATCGCCGGGCTGGGCGGCACGTCCGGCACGGTCATCTCCGGTCTGCTGGTCGACTTCGCGTCCTGGCGCTGGATCTTCTTCGTCAACCTGCCCGTCGCCGCGTTCGCGCTGGTGATGGTGCCCCGCCTGGTCTCCGAGAGCCGGATGGTCCGCGAGACCCATCGCCCCGACTACGCCGGGGCGATCACCGGCACCGCTGGGCTGATCGCGGTGGTCGACGGGCTGCTGCAGGCCGCGACGCATCCGTGGGGATCGCCGCAGGTGCTGCTGCCGCTGCTCGGCGGGTTGGCATTGCTGGTGCTCATGGTGTGGATCGAGGCGAGGTCGGACGCGCCGCTCATCCCGCTGGAGTTCTTCAAGAACCGCACCCGGGTCGTCACGAACTTCACCACGCTGTTCTTCTCGTCGGCGTTCTTCAGCTATTTCTTCCTGCTGACGCTGTTCGAGCAGCAGATCCTCGGGTACTCGCCGCTGAAGGGCGGGCTCTCCTACCTTCCGTTCGGCCTGACGATCGGCGCAGGGATCGGGCTCGGCACGGCGCTCATGCCGAAGATCGGCGTCAAGCCGCTGCTCGCCGGCGGGTTCTTCGCGTGCGCCGTGGGGCTGTTCTTGACCAGCAGCATCGACGTCCACTCGTCCTACGTCGGGAGCGTGCTGCCCGGCATGATCATCCTCGGCCTCGGCTCCGGGGTCACCTTCCCCGCCATCGGCAACGCGTCGCTGCACGAGGTCACCGGTCAGGACTCGTCGCTCGCGTCCGGGGTGCAGAACGCGATGCAGCAGGTCGGTGGCGCGCTCGGCCTGTCCTGCCTCGTCACGCTCGGGCTGCGGCACGCCGCGAGCCAGATCCGCCACGGTGTCCTCCCGGATGTCGCCGCCACGCACGGCTACGTGCTGGCGTTCCGCATCGGTTCGGTGCTGCTCGTGATCGGCGGCGTGCTCGTCCTTCTGCTGTTGGAGCACGTGGTCGCGGAGCCACGCACGGCCATGGCCGACGTGGCGCCGGACGACGTCGCAGTCGAGGCGCCCGGCGCGGCATGAGGGGCCCCGTCTCCGAGCTGCGGCTCGCGCTCACGGTGTCCGTGCCTGCGCCGCCCTGATCACCTTGGTGAGCGTCCGGTGCAGCCGTTCGAGTTCCTCGATCGGCATGCCCAGCCGGGCGACCACGGCCGGCGGGATCTTCTCGGCCTCGTCGCGAAGCGCGCGGCCGGCATCGGTCAGCGCCACCTCGAGCTGTCGCTCGTCCGACGCACTGCGCATCCGTGTGATCAGCCCTGCTGCCGCCAGCCGCTTGATCATGGGTGACAGCGTGGCCGAGTCCAGCTGCAGCAGCTCACCGATCTGCTTGACCGACAGAGGTGACGTCCCCCAGAGAGCGAGCATGACCAGATACTGCGGGTGGGTCAGCCCCATCGGCTCGAGGAGCGGCCGGTAGATGCCCAGGACCGTGCGCGACGCCACCGACAGCGCGAAGCAGACCTGCCGTTCGAGCGCGAGCGGATCAGTCGGCAGTGGCTGCCGGGGCTGCCGCCTTGTTGTCGATGTCATGGGCCTCCCGACCGCGACGATTCCGACCGATAGCGTAACATTAGTTCGTGCACGAATTAGTTGATGGCGATCAAAGTTCCCGCCGTAATCGGGCGACGACGCCACGCCCGGGGCCGCTGCGCTGGGTCGGTTACGCCTTCGGCGCCGGGCTGCCGGAGCGGTACCACGAATGGGTGCTCTGGGACGTCACGGCGCGGACCTGGTGGCTGCGCCACCTGGCGCGCATGTCGTTGCAGCTGGCGGTGCCGATCGCCGCTGTCTGCGTGTTCACGCCCGGTCCACCGTGGATCAGGATTGCGATGGTGGGGGCTGGAGTCCTACTCGCCATGATCTTCAGCTTGGCGTACATGGTCGAGACGAACGAGCACCGGCTGGTGAAGGCCGGGTACGCGGCGGGCACCGGCGAGCGGCTACGCAGCCAGGCTGCCATCACCGCGCAGCGCGACGGCAACGCACGGCGCCGTGAGCGCGCGGCGCAGCGGCGGGCCAAGCGGGGCCGCTGACGCAGGCTGAGCGGTGCAGTCTCCGTGAGCCGACCGCTATGACCGCCGGAGAACCCCCGCGTCGTCCCACCAGCGGCACCGAAGCAGGGTTCCCGGGTCGGGAAGCTGGCCCGACGCCGGCGTGTTGTCTTGATAAGGGCAGGACCGGACCTGGAGGCGCACGTGACGCAGGCGGAGACAAAGACCGAGACACAGGCGGGGACACAGGCGGGGACACCGACAGAGACATCCGCGGACACCCACCGGGGCCGGGTGAAGGTCGTGCCCGGGCAGAAGCGGGTGCGTGCCTACGCCGACGGTCAGCTCGTCGCCGATACGACCAGCCCGGTCCTGGTGTGGGAGAAGCCCTATTACCCCACCTACTACCTGCCCGCGGCCGATGTGCGCGCCGAGCTACGCGACACCGGCGGGCGGGAGCGCTCACCGAGCCGCGGCGACGGGCAGCTGCTGGACGTGGTCACGAACACAGGCGTGCGGCCCGCAGCGGCCATGCGGTACCCCGATTCGCCGATCGAAGAACTCCGCGATCTCGTCCGGCTGGACTGGGGCTCGATGGACGAGTGGCTGGAGGAGGACGAGCCGGTCTACACGCATCCGCGCGACCCGTTCACGCGGGTGGACATCCTTGCCAGCAGCCGGGTGGTACGGGTCGAGATCGACGGAGTCACCGTCGCCGAGTCCGCGTCGCCCCGCATCCTCTTCGAGACCGGGCTCCCGCCGCGGTACTACCTGCCGCTCAGCGACGTCCGGATGGATCTGCTGCGGCCGTCCGCGACCGAATCGCACTGCCCGTACAAGGGGATGGCGAACTACTGGTCGGTGGCCGTGAACGGACAGCTGCACGAGGACGCCGTGTGGATCTATCGCGCGCCGCTCCCGGAAAGCCAGAAGGTTGCCGGCCTGGCGGCGTTCTACAACGAGCACGTGGACCTGTACGTCGACGGCGAGTTGCAGGACCGCCCGCGCAGCCCGTTCAGCTGAGCCGCGTCGGCGACGCCACCCGGCCATGGCAAGGTGGTCGCCATGGCTCTCAAACCGATCCCCTTGCTCGGCGCGTTGATCGCCGCCACCGGTGCCGCGCACTTCGCCAAACCTGACACGTTCGAGCAGATCAGCAAGGCGGCGTTCCCGAAGGACACGAAGGACTGGGTCGCGCGCAACGGCGCCAGCGAGGTCGCGATCGGCCTTGCGATGATCGTCAAGCCCACGCGCAAGCTCGGCGTGCTGGCGCTGCTGGGGTACGCCGGCTGGCTCGGGGCGCGCGTGATGGCGAACCAGCCGTAGGCGCTTCACAGCCTGTTCTGGCAACGTGCGGCGGATGGAGTTCGCTGGCGTCTCACGGGTCTGGACGAGCGTGACGTCGACCCAGGCAGCTCCGCAACAGTCGATCATCATCCTGGCCGCCGTGGTGGCCCTGGGGTTGGTGGTCTGGGATCCGGCTTGGCGGCGCACGCGTCACCTCGTCACCATCTGCCATGAAGCGGCGCACGGGGTAGCCGCACTGCTGGTGGGGCGTCGCTTGGCGGGGATCCGCCTGCATTCGGACACCTCGGGGCTCACGCTGTCTCGCGGCCGGCGCACTGGACCCGGCATGGTGTTGACGGCTGCAGCCGGATACCTCGGTCCGGCTCTGGTCGGCCTCGGTGCCGCGTTCTTGCTGCACGCCGGGCACGCCGTCGCGCTGCTGTGGTGCGTGCTGGTCCTGCTCGCATTGCTGCTGGTACAGATCCGCAACTGGTTCGGACTCTGGTCGGTGCTGCTGGCCGGCGGCGTCGTGTTCGCGATCTCGTGGTGGGCGTCGCCGCAGTGGCAGTCGGCGTCGGCCTATGCCGGCACGTGGTTCCTGCTGATCGCGGCGCCGCGTCCGGTACTGGAGTTGCAGACCGCACGCCGCCGGGGCCACGTCGCCGGATCGGACGTCGACATGCTGGCGGCCCTGACCCGCGTGCCGGCGCTGATCTGGGTGGGTTTCATGCTCACCGCGACCCTCGCCGCGCTGGCCGTCGGCGCCCTATGGATCACGCGCTAGCGCCATCGAGACCTGGACGAGTCACGTGGAGCGGTACCCGCCGATCAAGCCGTCCGCACGGTGGCCCCGGTTCGGGCAGCACGAAGCGTGAACGCTTAACGGGGCGTCACACGTTGATGACCTCGAAGGCGACCCCGAAGGTGCAGCCGAGGCGCGTGCCGGTCGCCCTGGCGAACGACTCGAGGAACTCCTGCGGCTCGGCCATCGCGTGGCTGCCCAACCCGGCCAGGTAGGCGGCGTGCGCCTCCAGCGATGCGACGCCGGTGGCGAACGTCTCCGTGACGTCGACGCCGTGCGTGACCTGCATGCCGCCCGCCGCGAGCAGCTGCGTGACCGGCCACGGCGGTAGCCCCTCGTCGAGCAGCTCGCGGAACACCCAGCGATTGGCCGCGTCGCGAACTCCGTCGATCACCGCTCGCCCCAGGGCGATGTGATCGGCCTGGTTGAGGAAACCCGGGGCCCACGAGTCGTGGTAGTTGCCGGTGATCACCACGTCGGGGCGGTGCCGCCGGACGGCCCGCGCGATGTCGCGCCGCAGCGGCAGGCCGTACTCCACGACTCCGTCGGGATAGCCGAGGAACTCCACCACGTCGACGCCGACGATGGCCGCCGACGCGCGCTGCTCCTCCTCGCGCAGCGGGCCGCACTCCTCCGGCGCGAGGCCGTCGATGCCGGCCTCGCCGCTCGTCGCCAGGCAGTACACGATCCGTTTGCCCTGGCCCGTCCAGCGAGCGATCGCCGCGGCCGTGCCGTACTCCAGATCGTCGGGGTGGGCGACGATGGCCAGCGCACTGGTCCAGGACTCGTCGACGGCCTCAAGCGGCGCGGTCATGACGCGGCCGCGCGGGTCGCAATGGCTTCGCACGCAAGGGTCGTCATGCTCGCTCCTCGGTCGTCGCCAGGTGATGCGCGAGGGCGCGAAGCGCCTTGCCGCGATGGCTGATGACGTCCTTCGCCGACGGCTCGAGCTCGGCGGTGGTGACGTCGAAACCATCGGCCACGAAGATCGGGTCGTAGCCGAAGCCGTTGGTGCCGCGCGGTTCTCGGATCAGCCGCCCCGGCATGCGAGCTTCGACGACCGTCTCACCGTCGGGCCCGACCAGCGCGGCGGCGCAGACGAACTCCGCGCCGCGCCGCTCGTCCGGCGTATTGCTCAGCTGGGCGAGGACGAGCCGCAGGTTGGCCACGTCATCACCGTGCTGCCCCGACCAGCGGGCGGACCGCACGCCCGGCATCCCGTTCAGTGCGTCGACGGCCAGGCCGGAGTCGTCGGCGACCGTCGCGAGCCCGGTATGCAGGTAGCCCTCGCGCGCCTTGAGCAGTGCATTGTCGGCGAACGTCGCGCCCGTCTCGGGCAGCTCGTCGTAGGGTTTGACGTCATCGAGGCCGAGCACCTCGACGTGCGGCACTTCCGGTCCGAGGATGCGGCGCAGCTCGGCGAGCTTCTTCGCGTTCCTACTGGCGAGCAGGATCTTCACCGCTCGAGCGCCTCCTGCTGCAGCTTGGCCAGCTGGGCGCAGCCGGCGACGGCGAGATCGAGGAGCGCATCGAGTTCGTCGCGGCGGAACGGGACACCTTCCGCCGTGCCTTGCACCTCGACGAACTCCTCCGCGCCGGTGACGACGACGTTCATGTCGGTCTCCGCGCGGACGTCCTCCTCGTACATCAGGTCCAGCCTCGGCTCACCATCGATCACGCCGACGGACACGGCGGAGATGGAGTTGACGAGCGGCTTGGGTTGCGCCAGCGCGCCCTTGGCGCCGAGCCAGCTGACGGCGTCGGCAAGGGCGACGTACGCGCCGGTGATCGCCGCCGTCCGGGTGCCGCCGTCGGCCTGCAGCACGTCGCAGTCGATCGAGATGGAGTTCTCGCCGAGTGCGGCGAGGTCGATGGTGGCGCGCAGGGAGCGGCCGATCAGCCGCGAGATCTCGTGCGTGCGGCCACCGATGCGGCCCTTGACCGACTCGCGGTCGCTGCGGGTGAGGGTGGCGCGCGGCAGCATCGAATACTCGGCGGTGACCCAGCCGAGCCCGCTCCCCTTGCGCCAGCGCGGCACGCCCTGCACGACGGACGCCGCGCACAGGACCTTCGTGTCGCCGAACTCGATCAGCGCAGAGCCTTCGGCGTACTTCTGCCAGTCGCGGGTGATGGTGATCGGGCGGAGCTCGTCGGCGGCGCGGCCGTCTGGTCTGGGCATGCGTCGAGGGTATCCAGTGGGTTGTGCGGGCTGGAAAAAGCTGCGGCGACGGAGGCTGTATCGGTGCTGCTCGGCTCCGGCGGCCGGGTTGCGGTTCCGACGCTACCTGGTCCGGCAAACGGCGCAAGGCCGCCGAGATCGCGTGGCTCGCCGCGTC
>JAVHVL010000097.1:0-7454 GCA_032160565.1 Pseudonocardiales bacterium
CCCACGCGGCCGGTGTCCGCACCGACCCCGTCGAGGCCGCGGCGTTCGTGGCGGCCACCCGCATCGACGCGCTGGCCGTGGCGGTCGGCAGCTCGCACGCGATGACGACGCGCACCGCACGGCTCGACCACGAGCTGATCGGGCGGCTTCGGGCTGCGGTGCCGGTGCCGCTCGTGCTGCACGGCTCGTCGGGCGTCCCGGATGTCGAGCTGCGCGCCGCCGTCACGGGGGGAGTCGGCAAGGTGAACGTCGGTACCGCGCTGAACGTGGCGTTCACCGGCGCCGTGCGCGCCGGGTTGACCGAGGCGAGCGTGACCGACCCGCGCAAGTACCTCGCGCCGGCGCGCGACGCGATGGCCGACGTGGTCGCGGAGCTGCTGGGCGTCCTGTCCTGATCGCTCTCGGGCGCCTCATCGATCAAGCCGCCTCGTCGATCAAGCCTCCTGATCGATCAAGCCGGCTGATCGCTCAGGCGGTTGCCGCCTCGAGCTTCGTCTGGTCCTTGGACTTGGGGGTCGGCGGTTCGCTGCCGGTGAGCGTGCGCCACAACGATTCCGCGCCGCGCCGGGCGATGAGATCGGCGGCGACGACCCCCACTGCGGAGATGGCCGCCCATGCGACGGCGTCGGTCCAGCGCACGTCCGGGTCCGACGGCTTGCGCGGCGGATCCGCCGGGCGGGCCGTGGTCCAGGCGCGCTCGATGACCCTCTTGGTCGCGATGCCGACCGGGATGCTCACCGCGATCGTCACGAGCTTCAGGCCGATCTTTCCGGCGACGTTGGCCATCGGGTCTCCGTCCGTCGAGGTATGCCGAAACCCTACCCAGAGTGGGTGGCGGGAGCGCCGCGCGAGGCTGGCGCGATGTGCGATGCCCGGCTGCAGAGCGCCATGCGAGGCTGGCGGGATGACTGCGCGACCTGGCTCCGGCTGGCCGGGGGATCCCGCGACGCCGCGCACGCCGGTTGCCCGCACGCCGGACGAGGCGGCCTACCTCGCCGCGTCCGCGCGCTCGCTGCCCGCGCTGGACGCGCGCTCGAGCGTCTGCCGAGCATGCCCGCGGCTGGTCGAGTGGCGCGAGCGGGTGGCAGTGGAGAAGCGCCGTTCCTTCGCTGACCAGGAGTACTGGGGGCGGCCGGTACCGGGCTTCGGCGCGGCGCGCCCCCGCGTCCTGGTCGTCGGCCTGGCCCCTGCCGCGCACGGCGCGAACCGCACCGGCCGGATGTTCACCGGCGACCGCAGCGGCGACTGGCTCTACGCCTCGCTACACCGCGTCGGGCTCGCCAACCAGGCGACGTCCGTGTCCGCGCAGGACGGCCTGCAGCTGCAGCACGTGCGGATCAGCGCACCGGTCCGCTGCGCCCCGCCGGCGAACAAGCCGACGACGGAGGAGCGCGACACCTGCCGCTCCTGGCTGACCCGCGAGATCCAGCTGCTGTGGCCGACGCTGCGCGTGGTGGTCGTACTCGGCGGGTTCGGCTGGGCGGCTCTGTGGCCGGCGTTGCGCCGCGCCGGCCTCCCGATGCCGGCGCGGCTGCCGCTGTTCGGCCATGGCGTCGAGGCGCAGCTGGACGGCCGCAGCGTCCTCGGCTGCTACCACGTCAGCCAGCAGAACACGTTCACCGGCCGCCTCACCGAGCCGATGCTGGACGAGGTCTTCACGAGGGCGGCCGAACTCGCTGGTCTAACGGGATCGTGCTGACCGTCGCCCCATCGCCGACCAGGGTGTGGAGACCATTGCGCGTTCGCTAGCGTCAACTCATGGCAGTGGTCAATCAGCCCGTCCGGATCCTGATCGTCGGCGGTGGCTACGTCGGTATGTACACCGCGCTCGGGCTGCAGAAGAAGCTTTCGCGCGGCGCCGCGGAGATCACCGTCGTCGAGCCGCAGTCGAACATGACCTATCAGCCGTTCCTGCCGGAGGCGGCCGCGGGCAGTGTCGAGCCGCGGCACGTGGTGGTGCCCCTGCGCAAGGTGCTGCGCAAGTGCAACGTCATCACCGGTGCGGTCAGCCGGATCGAGCACGCCCGCAAGGCGGCCACCATCCAGCCCGCCAACGGGGCGGCGTACGAGTTCGGTTACGACCTGCTGGTCGTGTGCCCCGGCTCGATCTCGCGGTTGCTGCCCATACCCGGGCTGGCCGAGCAGGGGATCGGCTTCAAGACGATCGGCGAGGCGATCTTCCTGCGCAACCACGTGCTGTCCTGCCTGGACCTCGCCGCCTCCACCAACGATCCCGAGCGGCGTCGCAAGGCGCTGACGTTCGTCTTCGTCGGCGGTGGCTACGCGGGTGTCGAGGCGATGGCCGAGCTGGAGGACATGGCCCGCTACGCCACCCGTTACATCCCGAACGTCGAGCCCCCGGACATGCGCTGGGTGCTCGTCGAGGCGGCCAGCCGGATCATGCCCGAGGTGTCCGTGCGGTTGTCGGCGTACACGGTGGACCGCCTGGTCGAGCGGGACATCGACGTGCGGCTGAACACCCGCCTGGAATCGGCGGTGGGCGGTCGCATCGCGCTGTCCGACGGCGACGAGTTCGACGCCGCGACGCTGGTGTGGACGGCCGGCGTGAAGGCCAACCCGATGCTGAAGGACACCGACCTGCCGCTGGACGACGCCGGCCGGCTGCCGTGCGCGGCCAACCTGACCGTCAAGGGTGTCACCGGGGTGTTCTCGGCCGGAGACTGTGCGGCCGTCCCGGATCTGACCAAGGACGACCCGAACGCGCTCTGCGGCCCCAGCGCGCAGCACGCGGTGCGGCAGTCCAAGACGCTCGCGGCGAACATCGTCGCCACCGTCCACGGCGGCGCGCTGCACGACTACCGACACGCCTACGCCGGCTCCGTCGCGTCGCTCGGCCTGTACCGCGGCGTCGCCGAGATCTACGGGATCAAGCTGCGCGGCTTCCCGGCCTGGTGGATGCACCGGACGTATCACGTGTCGCGCATGCCCACGTTCAACCGCAAGGTGCGCGTCATCGCGGACTGGACGGGCGCGCTGATCTTCCGGCGCGAGGTGGTCTCGCTGGGGCAGCTGCAGCGGCCCCGGACGGAGTTCGAGCAGGCCGCCGGAGCGCGGGAGTTACCCGAAGTGTCCTGACCCGCCCCCGTAGCCCAACAGGCAGAGGCAGACCCCTTAAAAGGGTCGTAGTGTCGGTTCGAATCCGACCGGGGGTACTTCCCGACGCAGCTCTGCGCGGTCAAAACGCCAACAGTTCGGCAGGCGCGAGACGCGGGCCGCCACGAAGCTGCTTGACGCATAGCATCCGACGCCGCAGGGTCGAACCGGGGTCAGGGGGCTTGGGTGGCGACGCTGCGGGTGATGAGTTACAACATCAGGTCGCTCCGGGACGATCGCGCGGCTGTGGTGCGCGTGATCCGGGATGCTGATCCTGACGTGGTCTGCATTCAGGAGGCGCCGAGGTTCTTTCGCTGGCGCGCGAAATGTGCGCGGCTGGCAGCGGACACCGGCCTCATCATCGCGTCCGGGGGGCGCGCCGCGGCCGCGAACCTGATCTTGGTCCGACCCGGGCTGGAGATCGAGTCCGCCCGAAGCGTGCTGTTCACCAAGGATCCGCGCCTGCATCAGCGTGGCGTGGCGATCGCGGTGCTACGGGTCTCGCAGCTGCGCGTGCTCGTCGCCGGGACACACCTGGACGGCTACCCCGAGCCGCGGCTTCGTCATGTCGCTGAGCTGTTCGCCGCGATCGATGTACAGGTCCCGGCCCCCGAGGTGCTGGTCCTGGCAGGTGACTTCAACGACGATCCCGGAACGCCGGTGTGGGATGCACTCCGCGGCCGCGGAGCCGATTCCTTCGCCGTCGCCGGGTCGGGGGACGGACTCACCCTCAACGTCACCGACCCGACCCGGCGCATCGACGCCGTCTTCGTCGCGGGCGCAGAGGTCAGGAGCGCGCGATCCATCGACAGCGACGACGTCCGCATAGCAAGTGATCATCGCCCCGTCCTGACGGAGATCGTCCTTCCCGTGCCTGACTAGCCTCGAGTCATGTCTGCGGACAGCCCAGCTCCCGCGGTGGCTGGTTTGCCGGTCGTGCTGCTGCACGGCCAGCCTGGTGCCGCGTCGGACTGGGATGCCGTTGCCGCGGCGCTGCCGCCTGCCGTTTCATGTCTCGCATTCGATCGCCCCGGCTACCGCGGCAGCCCCCACCCGCCAGGGGGCTTCACGGCCAACGCTCGCTGGCTGCTTGCCGAGCTGGATCGGGCCGAGGTGCCCGAGGCCGTGCTCGTCGGTCACTCCTACGGCGGTGGGGTGGCGCTGACCGCGGCGGCCCTCGCGCCCGGGCGGGTACGCGGTCTGGTGCTCGTCGCGAGCGTGGGTCCTGGCTGCCTGGACGGGTGGGACGCGCTGCTCGCGGCACCGGTTGCCGGACCGGTCTGCGCAATCGCGGCATGGTGGTTGACCCCGTGGTTCGCGCGGCGCCGTGTCGCGCGTATCGAGCGCAGGCGGCACCGGCCGCTCGATCCTCACGAGCACGTGAACTGGGAGATCTGGGGTAACGCGCGGCACCAGCACGGCGCGATGTGGCGAACCTTTCTCGCCGAGCAACGCGAACTCGTGCACGGCATCGACAACCTCGCCACGAGTCTCGATCAGGTGACCGCACCCAGCCTGGTGATCGCCGATCCCGCCGACAAGCTGATTCCCATTGCAACGGCCTACGCGATCCGCGACCGGCTCCCGCACGCCCGGCTCGTGCTCGCACGCGAGGGCGGCCACCACCTGCCCCGCCGGCAACCGGCAATGGTCGCCGGCGAAATAACGCGATTCGTCAACGCGCTGGGTTGACCGCCCATCGCAGGGAACTCGCCGCGTCCGGCGTCGAGCGAGACGAGCACCCTCGACCAGTGCTCAGGGGGTGCCGTCGCAGGGCTGCTTGAGGTAGCGCAGCTCAGCCGCCGGCCTTGCGCCGGAACGTGCGCTTGGTGGCCGCGGCGGCGTGCTCACCGTGGATCTTGGAGTCACCATGGGCCTCCGCTGCCGCGGCGCGATCGGCCTGATTTCCGCGCTTGCGCTCCAGCGCCTCGCGGAACTTTGCCTTCGGGTCGGCGCCGGCGTTGCCGTCTGTGCTGTCCTTGCCCATGAGGCAAGCCTTGCACGGACGCTCAACCGATCGCCACCGGGTCAGGCGCGCTCGAGGACCACCACCGGGATCTCCCGGTCGGTCTTCGTCTGGGACTGCTCGTAGTCCGGCCAGACTTCGACCATCTGCGCCCACATGTCCGGCTTCTCCTCCGGCGTGGCGGTGCGGGCACGAGCGGTGAAGCGCTCGCCCTTGATCTGCACCTGCACGTCGGGGTCGGCCTGCAGGTTGACGTACCAGTCCGGCGCGCGGTCGTCGCCGCCCTTGGAGGCGACGATGAGATAGGCGTCACCGTAGTCACGGAAGATGAGTGCGTTGTCCCGCGGCTCGCCGGAGCGGCGCCCCGTCGTGGTGAGGATGAGGATCGTGGTGCCGTTGCGCCAGCGGTAGCCCTCCTCGCCATCCGTCTCGCGGTAACGGTCGATGTGCTCCTGGCCGAAAAGCGTTGCGGTCATGTTTCCTCTCCTGCTGGTCGGCGGACGCTGCCGCCGGGCTTGAGCCGCCCCGGTGGTAGCGGCGGCGCCGGCAACGGATCGCCCTCGTACCCGCTGACAACACCGAATCGCTCGCCCGTCATCCATCCGTCTCGGGCGGCGGCGATCTCCGCACTTGACCTGCCCACGAAGTTCCACCACATCACGATCTGTTCGCTGAACGGCTCGCCGCCGAGCAGCAGCGCGCGGGCGCCCGGCTCGGAGCGGATCCGCAGGTCGCGCCGCCCGCAGCCGAGGTAGAGCATCGAACCGGGGCTCACCGCGACGCCGTCGACGTCCACGTAGCCGGACATCGACAGCACCGCATGCTCGAAGTCCGGCTCCAGCGGCAGCAGCGCGTCGGCTCCGGCGGACAGCGCGACGTCCACGCCGATGATCGGGCTGTACGCGCGCCCGGGCGAGGTGGCGCCGGCCAGCGACCCCATGATCACCTTCGCGGTCATGCCGGTGTCGGTGACGACCGGCAGCGCGCCGTGGTGCTCCCAGCCCGGCAGCCCGTTGCGGTCAGCCTCGGGGAGCGCGACCCACAGTTGGACGCCGTGCAGCTGCGCCGGATGCGGGACGGGGGACTGCTCGGCGTGGGTGATGCCGGCACCGGAGGTCATCAGGCCGAGCTCGCCCGGCCCGATCAGCCGGTCGCTGCCGAGGCTGTCGCGGTGATGGA
Organism: Pseudonocardiales bacterium; assembly: GCA_032160565.1. GTDB lineage: Bacteria > Actinomycetota > Actinomycetes > Mycobacteriales > Jatrophihabitantaceae > RYN-117. Next base: position 6,260 of record JAVHVL010000097.1, read on the forward strand.
CGGCACCGGAGAGCAGCCAGCTCACCGTCTGCAGCCCCATGTGCGGGTGCGGCGGCACCTGCATCCCCGGGCCGGTCGCGACGTCGTCCGGGCCGTAGTGGTCGACGAAGCACCACGGCCCGACCAGCCGGCGCCCGAGGTTCGGCAGCAGCCGGCGGACGCGCGTGCTCTCGCCCAGCAGGACTTCCTTCCCCGCGAACAGCTCGTGCACCGGCGTTGTGGCAGTGCCGGCACGCCCACCGCAGCGGGTGAGGTCGGGCGTGCGGTCAAGATTGCTCACGCAACCGACCCTACGACAGGATCGGTCAATGCGCCGACGAGCCGAAGGGACCCCCATGACCACGACGGTGACAGCGAACGAGGACGAGGGGCGCTACGAGATCTACGTCGACGACGAGTTGGCGGGGTTCACCTTCTTCAGCATCGCCGGCGATGTGGCGACCTTCCCGCACACCGAGATCGCGTCGGAGTTCGAAGGGCAGGGGCTGGCGAAGCAGCTGATCGGCTCGGCGCTGGACGACATCCGCGCCCGGGGCCTCAAGGTGATCGCGTTGTGCCCGTTCGTCCGGCGGTTCATCGACACGCACCCTGACTACCAGGACCTCCTGGCGCACTGACCGGGCGATCTTCCTGCGCCCCAACCGCCTACTTGAGTTCCGTGGAGGACTTGTTGAGCAGCCGGCGGGCGACGATGAGCTGCTGGATCTGCTGCGTGCCCTCGAAGATGTCCAGGATCTTGGAGTCGCGCGCCCACTTCTCCAGGAGAGAGTTCTCGCTGTAGCCCAGGGTGCCGGACAGCTCCACGCAGCGCAGCGTGATGTCCACCCCCGTTCGCCCCGCCTTCGCCTTGGCCATCGACGCCTGCAGGGAGTTCGGCTTGTTGTTGTCGGCCATCCAGGTGGCCTCCATCGTCAACAAGTACGCCGCCTCCCAGTCGGCCTCCAGCTGCAGGAACGTCGCCGCCGCCGTGTGCTGGGTGTACGCGGGGCGGTCGTAGTCGATCTCGACGCCCGCCTCCGCGAGCAGGTCACGCATCTCGTCCAATGCCGCCCGCGCGCATCCCACGGCCATGCCGGCCACCAGCGGCCGGGTGTTGTCGAACGTCTGCATGACGCCCGCGAAGCCCTGCTCCGCCTCGATCTCCGGCGACCCCAGCAGGTTCGCCTTCGGCACGCGGCAGTCGGTGAAGCGAATC
>JAVHVL010000181.1:0-8442 GCA_032160565.1 Pseudonocardiales bacterium
CTAGTGGTCACGCCCGTTAGTTCGTCGGGGGTCAGGCAGCGATCCGCTCGAGGAGGCGGTTGAGGTCGTCGCGGCCGAATCGCCAGTCGAAGGGCCGTGCGGCTTGGTTGTACCGCTTCTCGAAAGCCGTGATCTTGGTGGCGAGGTCGCTCGTGTTGGCGAAGTCGTCTGTGGTGAGCAGCTTGCGCTGGACGACGGAGAAGTAGATCTCCACCTGGTTCAACCAGGAGGCGTGCACGGGCAGGTGGATCATGCACGCGTTCGGGAACGCGTCGGAGAGCCGTGCGGCTGCTGTCCAGCCGCGGTGCGAGCAGCCGTTGTCTACGACCCAGAACACGCGTCGCGCCGAGGCGTAGGGCTGGCTGGTCATCACCTTTTCGACGAGCTCGGTGAACGGCGCGATACCGGTGGTGGATGCGCAGTGCCCGATGACGTGGGCGCGGTGCACGTCGTAGGCGGCCAGGTAGGCCAAGGTGCCGTGCCGCCGGTATTCGCTTTCCACGCGCATCGGCCGCCGCCCCGGTCGTGGCGGTGCGCTGGGGTGGATCCGGCTGCGGGCCTGCACGCCGGGCTTCTCGTCCGCGCTGAGCACGTAGTCGTGCTCGCCCAGCAGTTCACCGTCGAATACGGGTGCGTAGGGGTCCAGGACGCGAGCCGCTTTGACGGCGAAGTCGGGGTCGCGCGGAAAGATCCACGACCGATGCTGCCACGGCTTGAGGGCGTCGCTGGCCAGCCATCTGCGCACGGTGGACGCCGACACCGAGGCGACGATGCCGCGGGTGATCGCTTCGGCTGCCAGATCCGGGCAGGACCATTTCGCCAGCGGGGTGTCACCGTCGACCGGCAGCTCACGGGCCAGCGCCTTCACCTCCGCCACCACGCTCGCAGGAAAGGTGCGAGGTCGCCCGGTCCGAGGCAAGTCGCGCAGGCCGTCCAAGCCGTGCTGCTGAAGCGGCGCCGCCACTTGCGGACGGTATCTCCAACACCTCGGGTGCCGCGGATATCACCGCGCAGTACGGCACCACTGGGGACCTGCCGGTGGTGGGTGATTGGGACGGGAACGGGACGACGACGATCGGCGTGTTCCGCCCGTCGAACCACACGTTCTATCTGAACAACTCCAACACCTCGGGTGCCGCGGACATCACCGCGCAGTACGGCACCACCGGCGACCTCCCGCTCGCCGGACACTGGTCGAGCAATCAGGGCGCAGGAATCGTGGCGCACGCGCGGTCTCAAATCGGAATTCCGTATTGCATTCCTGGAGGTAATCAGTTCGGCCCGACTAATGTTTACGGTCAGCAGGGTTGCACGATCAACGCCCCGACCTTCGACTGCTCCGGGCTCGCCATGTTTGCCGTATATCAGGCCGTTGGGGTGGTCTTGCCGCACAGCTCGCAGACTCAATGGTCGAGCTATGCAAGCTACGGTGGCGTGTCGATTCCGAGGTCAAATCTGTTGCCGGGTGACGTCGTATACTTCGTCGGCAGCGGCGGGGCAAGCCCCGATCACGAAGGTATCTATATCGGCAACAATGAAATGATTGATGCCCACGACTACCAGACGTACGTCGCTGTCCGGCAGATGCAAGACGATTTCGTTGGGGCTGTTCGCTACTGGCACTAGCCTCGATCCCTCACGCCGAGCCGAGTTGATCAACAATAAGGACTGAGTTGGTCGTTGGGGTCGTGTGCGGTTGAGTGCGCAGGGTTGATCTGCCGGTCTGCCGGCTTCTCCGAGATTTCCTTGCGGCGTAGGGACTTTGGATGTCGGTCCAAGAGATCCTGTGTCCAATGCTGGTCCGGACCGCTTTGCCGGCGGGTACGAACCCAGCCCGGTGCCGCGCGTCCGCGACCAGGTCGCTCTCTACGAGGCAACCGACGGCAGCCAAGGCAACACCCTCGAAGATCGACCGGTCGTCATCCTGACGAGCGTCGGGGCGAAGTCCGGCAAGGTCAGGAAGAACCCGATCATGCGCATCAAGGACAACGACACCTACGTTGCAGTGGCATCGGCGGCGGGAGCGCCCAAGAACCCGTCGTGGTACGGCAACCTCGTAGCCCATCCCGACGTCCTCATCCAGGACGGCGCCGAGGTCATCCACCTTCACCCGCGCGAAGTATTCGGTGACGAGAAGCAACGGTGGTGGGCGGTAGCCGAGCGCTTCTGGCCGCATTACCCCGAGTACCGAAGGCTTTCGGCGGGCCGCGAGATTCCGCTGCTCCTGTTGGAGCCGGCTGACGAGAAGCGAGGCCCCGCCCGGACGAATCCAGCCGCGGCGTCCGTGTCACCGTGTCAGGGGTCGCGCGGACACTGACGGCCATGTCCTCGTATCGGCGCATCGTGCGTCAGAGCCCTGATACGCCAGGACATCACGATTGCCCTATTTTGGGCTCGGGACGTCTAGTTGGCCGACTGACGTCAAGCTTGCCTCTCGCCTCGACGACAGTTCAAGATCATGTCAGTCATTTGTCACTGACGATCGCGCGGCACGGGGCGACATCAGCCGACACGAGAGAACCCGAAACCCAATGAATGTAGGGATGTGATGACTGGCAGTGTGGGGGTCAGGGGTTCGAGTCCCCTCAGCTCCACCCAAGATCAACTTCTTGCAGGCCCCATGATTGCTGGTCTGTAGCTGCTCCGAGGCCTGTGGCTGGCGCTTACGAAGCGCGCCGTGATTGACCCTGTCTGGAGGAATCCTGGGGGAGACTCCTCCAGGATTCCGACGCTCGCGCCCGGCGAGGTTTGAGCGCTCTGATGTGACTGCCACACCGACGGTGTGGGGGTCAGGCCGCGGCTCGGTCGGAGGTCAGCTTCCCAAGCTGACAGTGCGGGTTCGATTCCCGTCACCCGCTCCAGCATGAAGGCCCCGGAATCCGGGGCCTTCGTCATCTCGGGGAACCGTGTGGCACGGCGCAGGACCGGCCGCGGTCCATTAGCGGTCCATTAGACCGGGCCCGTCGGGGCCTTCGGCATCGCGGTCAGCCGGCCGGAACGTGGAGTTCAGCCTGGTCTCGAGGTGGTCGGCGATCGCCCTGTCCGCCTCGCGGCTCGCGTGCTGATAGATCAGCGCGGCAGTCATCGAGTCGTGACCCATCCGCGCCATCAGGTCCCGCGTGCTGACCTTGCTGGCGGCGGCGAGCATGTTGCCGGTGTGCCGGAGGTCGTGGAAGTGGAGGCCCGGCATGTCGATCGACGCGACGGCGTCCTGCCAGCGGACCAGTTTGTTGAAGCTGCTGCGGCGTATCGGCAGGCCGGATGGAATCGTGAACACCAGTGCCGCTGGCTCGCCATCGACGTATTCGTCCAGATGCGCGCGAAGGTAGGTCATCACGGCGGCCGGCATGGCGACCGTTCGGACACCCGCGCGGGACGTGGGCGGGCCGAGCACGAGGCCCTGGCCCTTGATCTCGAGGAACTGCTGCCGAACCCGGATCGTCGCGGCATGCAGGTCGACGTCTCTTCGTTCGAGCGCCGTGATCTCGCCGAAGCGCAGGCTCGCCACGGCCCCTACCAGGATCATGACCCGTAGCGGGCTGGCACCGCGTCCATTAGCGCCGCGACCTGCGCCAGGGTGAGTATCGGTCGCTCGTTGGGCGACTCCTTGTCGGCACCGGGAATGCGGCACGGATTCCTGGGGATGATCCGGTCCTCGTTCACCGCCGTCATGAGGATCGCGCGCAGCAACCGGTAGGCCTTGGCCACCATTCCCGGCGAGACACCCTCAGTAAGCAGCCTTGCCCGCCATTCGCGAATCAGCGCTGGCTCGAGCCGGGCCAGCGGAACGCCGCCCAGGTACGGCGCGACGTGCTTCGCGAGCGTCCAGCGATAGAGCTGTGCGGTCCGTGGGCGCAGCCCTGCTCGCTCCTCAATCCACCGCTGGGCGTAGTCGACCAATCGCACCTTTCCGAGAGCGGGGTCAGTCCACTCATCCCGGTGCATGGCGGCCTCGACCATGGTGAGGTACTGCTCGGCATCTCGCCGGCGCTCGAACGTGTGCCCTGCGGAGCGCATCCGTCCATGCGGGCCGCGGTACCGGGCTTCCCACTGGCCGGATGCGCGCTTGCGGACGGCGCCGAACCGTCGATGGCCAGGTTGGTTCGCCACGTCAGGCCACTCCGCGCCACATCACGGTCTCGGGAATCGGTTCAACGCGGCTCGCTTCGACGTATGCGGTGATGTCGTCCGGTGCGATCCGCACTGAACGACCTAGACGGTGGAACGCGATCCGGCGCTCCTGCACCAGCCGGCGATCGTGGCGGGCGCTCATGTTCATTCGGTGTGCAGCCTCCTCGATCGTCAACAGCTCCTCACTACTCATGTGATCACCTCCCTTTCGTACGTCCGTCGCCCAGGCTCTGCATGGTCTGAATCAAGTGGATTGATGAGGGCGGCGGGACGGGCTCCGTTCGGTGGCGCGCAGGGCTGGCGGTAGGCGGCCGCGACTTCGAACGTGAAGGTGGCGGCCTCGAGGTCGAGGACGTTGCCGATCCAGCCGATCTGCGCGGCGGCGTAGCTGACCGGGTAGGTGGCGAGGTAGCCGGCGATGGCGCGGGCGGCGGCGAGGCGTCCTTCGATCCATTGCATCCGGTCGCCCTGGGCGGCTACAGCCCGCTGCACCCGGATCGTGAGCAGCGGCAGGGCGTGCGTGTCGCGAAAGACGTCGAGGGTGCTGTTCTGCCGAGTGAGGTAGTCGGCTGGGTCGGTGCCGTTGGGTAGCACGGCGACGCGGACATCCAGCCCGGCGTATCGCAGCTGCTCGCCGGCGGCGACTGCGGCAGTCCGGCCGGCGGCATCGCCGTCGAGGGCGACCACGACCGGCGCCTGGTGCTTGAAGGCGACGTCGGCGACGCGGCGTGCATGCGTGATGGTGAATGCCGTTCCGCAGGCGGCGACCGCAAGCATCTCGGCGTCGCCGGTGACGTGGGCACGGGCGGCGACGGCGAGGACGTCGAGCGGTCCCTCGACGACGACCGGGCGCCGCCCGCTCGGGTTTGCGGTGCTCCCTTCGTGCAGCCCGTACAGCAGGGCGCCCTCGGGTTGACCAAGCAGGTGCTCGAGACGGCGCTGGAGGCCGAGCTCGGCGAGCATCTTCGGCATGAGCGGGGCGAGCGGTTCATGGGTGCGATTCCGGAGCCTGGCAGCAGAGTCTCGTTCCGAGCCTTCTCCCACAGCCTGTATGCGGGACCGTACAGTTCATCGCCGCTGCCGCCGGAGTTCTGCTACTCGAGCTCGACGACGACATCGACGGGCACCCTGAGGTTCGGCAGCAGCTCAGCCGCCGCCCGCAGGACGTTCGCCTTGAAAACCTCCCCGTACGCCGCCCATTCGCTCTGTCGCTGCTCGCCGAGCCGTAACCGCAGGTCCTCGACGCGGTCCAGCTCGGCTTGATCATCGAGAGACAACTCAACGAGGGTGTCGCCGCCGTCTCCGACCGCGTCTTCGAGGCCCTGCAGCTCTGCTTCGGAATCGTCGTAGTACAGAGAGGCGTAGCCCATGTCATTCAGGAGGTCGTCGACACTCACCACGACTGTCGACGGCTCGGTACGGCGCTCGAGGAGGTACGCCTCGTCGTCTCCCACGGTGGACAGCAGCATGCTGCGTACGTAATCGGCCTCCCACGATCCGGGGCGACCGGCAAGTAGCCGCTCAATACTTCCAATGTTGGCGGCCGCGCCGGCGACAGCAAGCGTCAGGAACTCTGCAAAGTCTGCCGGTTCGCTCTGCTCCCCTGCGAACCCGTCTTGACGGTGCGGATATGGCGGGCGGCCTCGGTCAGCACGCTCACTGCGTCAGCGAGGGTCTGGTCATACGTCCTTGGCTCGGTCACGATCACGGTCTCTCGGTCGAGGATGGTTCGGCGGTGATTCCCCAAATGCCACGGCCGCGCCGGGTTCGGCCGTGTAGAGACTCGGGACCGATCAGGAGCCGTCCCCGAGGACGTCGAGCGCGTGCTCGTGCTTGAGGATCGCCGCATGGAGCTGGGCGTAGGCGGTCGTGACCCACTCGCCGACGCCGGCTTGACGGGCCATGTGCAGGGCGCCTTCGGCGTCATACATCTCGTGCGCAGCCTGCTCTGCAAGTAGGCGCGTGGCCGCCCTGCGGTCGGCCCCGGATTCAATGGTTGCGATCGCGGGTGCTGTACTGTACATCACTCCTCCTCCGACTCTTCGGGCTTCACTCACTGTCCGTAGGTGTTGTTGACGACGGTGTTGGTCAGGACGCGACCTTATGAGGTCGTGGGATTGGAATATTCCGGTCGAAGTCCGGGGGCCGTTGCTGATAGAAGACGAGTCCCGTGACCCTGCAGGGTGAACCACATGCGCGCCGAGTGTTCGATCTCTTCGGCGATGTTCAGCGCTTCGAGGAGCGTGCCGGCGGCTCCAATTGTGCCGTGATTGCGGAGCAAGGCAGCACGATGGTTCGAAGCGTGCTCTCGGAGCAAGTCGGCGCCCGTCATATCGCCAGGCTCGAAGTATGGGACAAGCCCAAGGGGCGCGACCTTCATCGCGAAGTACGGGGTGAACCGGGCAAGGTCCTCGCGTGGGTCCTGTGCGAGACAGGAGAGCGCACTCGCCCACGGGCTGTGCAGGTGAACGACGGCCCGTACGTCCGGGTCGGAATAGAAGAAGCGATGCAGCGGCAGCTCTTTAGACGGCTGTGGGCTCGACTTGATTGTCGTTCCTGAGCGGTCGATCTGACTCAAGCGGTCGTGGACAAGGTAGCCGAGGCAGCTGTTTGTTGGAGAGATCAGGATTGTTCCGTCGCCGACGCGGATGCTGAGGTTTCCCGTCGTTCCTGGGGTCAGTCCGCGTAGGAAGAGGTCGCGCGCGACCTGGACCAAAAGTTCGGCCGACCGCATGGTGTCGCTCACGATGGTGTCTCCGAGCCGCGCCACGAACCGAGCGTGGCGGCCATCGCGACGTACGCGCGGTCGCGATCATCGGTCATCCGCTCTCGTTCGGCCTCGGTGAACTCGGCGTATCCGTGACCCGTCTTCACGCCCAGATGACCGTCGTCCACGAGCGCGCTCAGGCCCGGTGGGCAGCTGAAGCGCGGGCCAAGTGTCCGTTCGAGAACTTCGAAGACGGCCGCGTAGACGTCGAGTCCGGCCAGGTCAGCAATGGCGAAGGGCCCGAAGAAAGGTAGGCGGTAGCCGAATGACCCGCGGACCACCTCGTCGAGCTTCTCAGGGGTGGTGAGCCCTTCTTCGACCATCAGTGCGGCCTCGCGGAAGAGCGCGAACTGCAACCGATTGGCGACGAATCCCGCGGAGTCGGCGACAACGACCGGACTCCGACCGGCTCGCCGCAGTACGTCGATGATTCGCTGGGTCGTGGATGCCGATGCTCTCGGACCTTCGATTATCTCGATGCTTGGTAGGAACTGGGCGGGGTTGAACCAGTGGATGCCGTAGAACCGCTCGGGTCGGCGCAGCGTCGCGGCGAGATCCGCGATCGGTATCGACGAGGTATTGGTGGCCAGAATCGCGTCTTCCCGGGCGGCCGATTCAACCTCGGCGAACACTGCCCGCTTTACCTGCTCCCGCTCCGAGACCGCCTCGATGACGAGGTCGGCATCTGCTGCCGCATCCGCGATACGTGATGACCAGTCGGAGTTGGCTTCGATGCGCTCGGCTGATCCAGCCGGAAAGTAGCCGCGACCCTCAAACCTGCTGGCTTGGTCGAGGCACGCGGCGTGGGCCGCCTGGGCGGTCGGACCGTCCACGTCGGCGAACGTGCAGTGCAATCCCGACAGGGCTAGGACCTGCAGTATTCCCGTTCCCATGTAACCGGCTCCGACAACTGCGACGCGGTTGATCTCCTGGTCCACAGCGGTGATCCCTTCGTATCGTCGGTGCTAGGCGGAGGCAAGATTGCCGCTGAGCGCTTCGACGAAGAAATCTCTGCCGCCGAAGTTGCCGGACTTCAGTGCCAACACAAGTCCCGAACGGTCTGTAGGAAAGATCCATGGGACGCCCGGAGCGATCGCCGGACCGATACGTACCTCGCCGATACCAAGTCGATTGACGACCGCGCCGGACGTCTCTCCGCCGGCGACCACCAGCCGGGTAACGCCGAGCTCGAGAAGTCCGGCCGCAATCGAAGCGAGAGCATCTTCGACCAGTTGCGCGGCCCTGTCGGTGCCGAGCTCGCGTTGAGCCTGCGCAACTACTTCGGGTGGGGCGGAGGCCGAGACGAGTACCGGCACGTCGGGGAGGTAGCCGCTGGCCCACGCAATGGCGTTGCCGACGACATCTTGGCCATCCCCCAGTGCCAGTGCGTCAACCTGAAATGTGGGACAGCTCGCAGACATTCGTTCGACCTGCGCGAGAGTCGCTGTCGAGCAACTGCCCGAAACGACGGCGGCCGGTCCCTGGGATGCGCGCAGGGCGAGAGGGGGCACGGCGGCGTGTTCTGGTGCGCCGACCCGCACGCT
>JAVHVL010000223.1:0-4256 GCA_032160565.1 Pseudonocardiales bacterium
GCCACGCCGCTCGGGTCGCTTCGACCTCACCGGCGCGCTGACCTCGACGATCGGCATGACCGCGCTCGTCTACGGCTTCGTGCACGCGGGCAGCAACGGCTGGGCGAACACCGCCACGATCGCCTCGTTCGCCGTCGGCATGCTCACCCAGTGGGTGTCCTGGCGCTGGGTGCTGTTCGTGAACGTGCCGATCGGGGTGGCCGTCATCGCCCTGTCGCGGCTGGTCCTGCCGGAGACGCCCCGCCGCTCCGGCCGCTTCGACCTCACCGGTGCGCTGACCTCGACGATCGGCATGGCCGCGCTCGTCTACGGCTTCGTGCACGCCGCCACCAACGGCTGGGCGGACACCGGCACGGTCGCCTCGTTCACCGTCGGCGTGGTACTGCTGGTCGCGTTCGTGCTCACCGAGCTGCGGGCGCCGTCCCCGATCACCCCGCTTCGGCTGTTCGCCGACCGCAACCGCAGCACCTCCTACCTCGCCCGCCTGCTGCTCGTCGCCGGGATGATGGGGATGTTCTTCTTCCTCACCCAGTTCCTGCAGGGCGTGCTCGGCTACAGCCCGCTCAAGACCGGCTTCGCCTTCCTGCCCCTGACCGCCGTGCTGTTCGCCGCCTCGACGCTCAGCGCCCGCGTGCTCGTGGAGCGGTTCGGCAGCCGGGCACTGATCGCCGGCGGCATCACCCTCTCCACCGGCGGGCTGCTGTGGCTCACCCAGCTGTCCGAGACCAGCAACTACCTCTCGCTGCTCGGCCCGCTACTGGTCTTCGGGCTCGGCAACGGCATCGCATTCGTGCCACTGACCACCGCCGCGCTGGACGGCGTCGCCCCCGAGGACGCGGGCGCGGCGTCCGGGCTGGTCAACGTCATGCAGCAGCTCGGCGGCTCGCTCGGGCTGGCCGTGCTGGTGACCGTGTTCGGCACGGCAAGCGCCAACGCCGCCCGGCACGTCACCCCCGGCGAGAGCGCCGCCGAAGTGGCCCGCCACGCGTTCATGGTCGGCGCCGACCGCGCCTTCCTCGTGGCAACGATGTTCCTCGCTGCGACGGTGCTGCTGACCTGGTTCGCCATCCGCCCCCCGGCGTCACGGATGACCGATGCCGAGGTCAGCGAGGATGCGGTCCTCGTCGAGGCCTAGCACGCGTCCTAACCGCTCGGACGCGTCCTAATCGCCTTGGACGTGCTGGTCGCAGAAGCCCAGCACGGTCTCGTACCAGATCTGCGCGTTGGCCGGCGAGAGCACCCAGTGGTTCTCGCCGGTCAGCTGCAGGAAGCGGTGCGGCAGCTCGTCGGGGTCGCCGTCGAAGCGGCTGACGAGGTCCCACCAGAGCCGGAGCGCCTCGCTGATCGGCACCCGGTAGTCGCGGTTGCCGTGGACGACGAGCATCGGCGTCCGGATGGCGTCGACGAAGTTGTGCGGTGAGTTCTCCGCATACCACTCCGGGTGGTCGGCAGGCGTGCCGAACAATCCGCTCTTCCACGCCGCCCCGTCGGTGGTGGTGTGCTGCTGGTCCAGCGCCCACAGCCCGGCGTGCGTCACGATCGCGCCGAAGCGGTCGGTGTGCCCGGCGATCCAGTTCGTCATGAAGCCGCCGAACGAGCCGCCCAAGCAGGCCGTCCGCGTGGCATCGACGTCGTCGCGCTCGAGCACGCGCTCCAGCAGCGCCTCCAGATCGCTCCAGACCACGCCCGCCCGGTGCGGCCAGGCCCGGGCGATCCAGTCCGGGCCGTAGCCGGTCGACAGCGCCGGGTCCGGCAGCAGCACCGCGTAGCCACGAGCCACCGCCACCCACGGGTTCCACCGCCAGCTCCACGAGTTGTAGGACATGAACGGCCCGCCGTGGACCCAGAGCATCAGCGGCGCCGGCATATCGGCCTCGGCCGGCAGGCAGAGCCAGCCGCGGTGCGTGCCGCCGCCGGGCAGCGGCACCTGCACCTCCGTCAGGGTGCCGGGCAGCCGCGGCGTCGGCGCCGGCGTGGGCAGCCGTGCGGGCTCCTGGTCGGTGAGCGAGACGTCGAGCCGTACCGGCGTCGGCGCGGCGTCGATCGCCGACCGCAGCGCAAACACGTGCTGCCCGTCCGGGGCCGGGCAGAGGTCGGAGTACGCGGCGTCGCTCGCCAGCCGCCGGATGACCGTGCCGGTAGCCGGGTCGACGGCCAGCACAGGTGCCCGGCCGTGCCAGTCTCCGGTGACGAAGAGGGTCCGGCCGTCCCGTGACCACACGCAGCCGGTGGGGAACAGCTCGCCCAGCTCGGCCCGCACCGGTGCGTCCGCGCCATCGGTGCGGTAGATGCGCAGCTCGCAGCTCAGGGGGGTGTCGAAGTCGCCGTCTGTTTCGCGGATGACCGCCACCCGCTCGCCATCCGGCGAGATCGCCGGTGCGGCGAATTGCTCGCTCAGGCCGGCCGCGAGCACCGTCCGCTTGCCGGTCTCGACGTCCAACACCACCAGCCCGAACGGCATTGAACCGCCGCGCCGGCGCTCGCGCCACGTCGTGGCGACGGTCCGCCCGTCCGCGCTGATCGAGTACGTCGCCTCGGTGAGGGCGAAGCCGGCGTCGGCTGCGAGGTCGCGCAGTTCAGCACTGGGGGCAGAGGCGACGGAGGCGGAGGCGGCGGAGGCGGAGGCAGAGGCGGCGGAGGCGGAAGCGACGTGCAGCAGGCGCGGCGACACATCCCCCAGCTCGCGGTCCCAGTACCGGATCGGCATCCCCGTATGCAGGATGGCGGTGACCTTGCGGTCCTTGCGGTCCTTGCGGCGTTCGGCGTCCGTGGCGGCGTCCGCGGAGCCCACCAGCCTGCTCCCGGACAGCACGATCGCGCCGGAGTCCGCCGCGACGACCGGCCCGCCCACCCCGCCCGGGCTGCGGGCGATCACGTAGGGCTCACCGGCGCTCGGCAGCAGCCACAGCTCCGTGTCCTCGTCGTCACCGCCGGAGCCGTCGGAGTCCGGGCGCGCTGAGACGAACAGCAGCGAGCCGTCCGGCAGGAACGCCGGCGAGGTCTCCCCCTTCCCCGAGCGGGTGAGCCTGCGCGGCGCCGTGCCGTCCAGCCCGAGATCCCAGATCTCCGAGGCGTATCGCGCGCCCTTCGCATCGGGGCGCTGCAGCGACGCGACCAGGCGCGCGCCGTCCGGACTGAGCGCGAGGCCGGTCAGGCGGGGCAGGGCGACGAACGTAGCGGGGTCGGCGAAGGCGTGATCGGTCACCTCCTCGACGTTAGCCCCGCGGTGGAGCCGGCCAGCTGGCGCCGTAGCTCGTTGACCAGCGTGTCCAGGCTGTTGGCAACCCGGTCAGTGGCGTCGATCAGCGCGGCGGCGGTCTCGGCACTGCCGGCGCGTTGGGGTTCCTTGGTGAGCGCCTCGGCCAGCGCCCGCTGCGCCTCGCGCAACCGCCCGGACTGCCGGGGAGCGACGCCGGTGCGCACCGCCGTCTCGCACGACTCGAGCACCTCCGCGGCCACGCGCATCAGCACGTCCAGCTCCGGCAGGCCACCTGCCTCGCGCAATGCGGGGCGCAGCGCGTCGATCGTCAGCATGGCGTGGACGAAGCGATGGGTGTGCACCAGCACCGCTTCGCCGAGGTCGACCTCGGCCTGGCCGGCCACCGGCTCGGAGCGCGCGCGGTCCACGGAGGCCTGCGCGTTGGTGCGAGCCAGGCGGCACGCGGCGCGGGCCCGCTGCAGCCGCACCGGGTCGTAGCTGAGGTCGGCCACCTCGAGGGTGTAGTTGCGGTAAGCGGCCAGCAGATCCCCGAGCCGAGCCGGCAGCCGCTCCCGCTCCCAGACCGGCCAGAGCAGGATCGCCACCAGGGCGAGCGCACCGCCCAGCAGCGTGTCGACGCCGCGAGGCACCACGCTCGAATGCGGCGAAATGCCAGCCAGCGACAGCAGGATCACGACCAGCGCGGAGAGGCAGAGCGACAGGAGCGCGATGTTGCCTGGCCCGGCGAGGCGCATGCCGAAGAAGAACAGCCCGACGAGCGCGATCGAGTACCACTCGCCACCGGGCACCCAGTGCACCAGAGCGGTCGCCAACACCAGCCCGGCGATGGTGCCCACCACCCGCATCGCGGCGCGCTGGAACGTCGAGGCAAAGTCGGGCCGCAACACCACCAGGATCGTCAGCGGAATCCAGTAACCGCGGCCGACGCCTGCCATTCGCACGATGAGATCCGACGCGGACACCAGCACGGCGACCCGCACGGCGTGGCGCAGCACGGCGGAGTCCGGGGTGAGGTTCGCGCGGAGGATCGCCATCG
>JAVHVL010000255.1:0-4822 GCA_032160565.1 Pseudonocardiales bacterium
GTGCTCGGCGCCGTCGCCCCAGCGACAGGTGTGCACTCGGCCAATCTCTCCGACGCTCAGCACGGCGCGTTCGACTCGCGAGAGCATCATCCCGAGCTCGGCCGCAAGGTCGTCGGGGAGAGCACTCAGTTCTCCGTAGTGCGCGCGCGACTGCAGGATGACCACGACCGGTAGCCCGTTTCGCTGCGGTGCGCTCAGCCGCCAGTCCTCGCTCGTCCAGAGATATGTGTCGTCCGCTCGCTCGCACATGGAACACTCGACGCCGCCCTCTCCTGGCCGAATCGGCTCGCTGCTCGGAGGGAGCAACTCACGCGGCTGCATCTCGCCGTCGAACGGAAAGGTCTCCCATTCGGCGACCGGCGGCATTCGCAGCTTGCCGGCGGCGCGCCGATAGATCTCGTCTGCGGTCTCGGGCATCGGGCGATCGTAGGAGCTGACTAGGCTCGCGCGCACATGGAGTGGCCTGAACACTTCTACGAACGGCTCGCGGGCGAGGGATGTCCGATGTGCGATGAGGGACGGCCGGATGAGACGCCGCACGGCGTCCGCTTCTTCGCCGGCAAAGTCGCAGATGCGTATCTCGTCCGCGCGGATATTCAACGCGGCCTGTCGATCGTGGTCTGGCGTGGCCGCCACGTCGCCGAGCCGACGGAGCTCAGCGATGAGGAAGCTGGCGCGTACGGGCGCGAGGTGTTGCGAGTTGGTCGCGCCATCGAGTCCGTGCTGAAGCCCCTGAAGCTGAACTACGATTTGCTCGGGAACACCGTGCCGCACCTGCACACGCACATCGTCCCGCGCTACTCCGACGACCCGCGGCCAGGCTGGCCATTCCCGTTCCCGCATCCGGATCCGCCGGCGATGCCCCCGGAACAGCTGGTGCGTGATGTCGAAGCGCTGAATCGCGCCGCTCGCCAGCGATCTGTCTAAGCGAGCTCGAAGGTGCGGAGAGTGCGGGCGCTTCCCATTCCCCTGCGCCGCCAGCAGTCTGACGCGGGACCCGGCCACGGATCGGGAGGAGACGTCCGACTAGCTCGGCCACCAAGCCGAACTCGTCCGCAGTGACGTCGCGAGCGACCGTGACCTGCTGAAGCGACCGCGTCGACAGGAATGGGAACTCTTCGTGGAGCTCTCCCAGGTCGCGCCGCCAGACGACCTCCGCGCCCGCACCCCCCGAGCGCCACAAGCGCTCCGGCACCCGGATGGCGACGACCTCCGCGACCACGGCGCTCATAGGTCAACCCTGTGCGTGGTGGGTGAGGCACGCAGGAGGGTCTTGCCGATCGTCTGGCGGGCAGCGATCGCGGCGTGCGCGTCGGCTGCGCGCTCCAGCGGGTAGGTCTGGCCGATCACCGCGCGCAGCCGGCCGGCTGCCGCCTCGGCGAGGGCGCGCCTGGTCAGGACCCGCAGCTCACCGGGTGCTCTGGGTGCTGCGCGCAGGACGGTGATGCCGCGCCGGGTCGTCTCGGCGCCGGGGATCTCTGTGAAAGCGCCACTGGCCATGCCGTAGGGGAGAAACCGTCCGTTGGGACCGAGTAGCTCCAGGCCGGCGCGGCCGATCTCGCCGCCGATGCCATCGAACACAACGCCGACCGATCCGACATGGGCGCGGACCTTGGCATCCCAGCCCGGATGCGAGTAGTCGATCGCGACGTCCGCGCCCAGCTGGGTGACGTGCGCGACCTTGCGCTTCGCGCCGGCAACGCCGACCACGGTCGCACCGGCGCGGCGCGCCAGCTGCACGAGCAGCCCGCCGACACCACCGGCGGCGGCCTCGACCAGCACCGTGTCCCCGTGGCGGACCGCGGCGAGATCGATCAGCCCGATCGCCGTACGGCCATCGGCGAGCAGCGCGACCGCGTCGGCCATTCCGAGATCGTCGGGAACCTCGATCAGCTCGGCCGCGTCAACCGCGACCTGCTCGGCGTAGCCGCCCGAGCCGCCGGTTGTCGTGACCACCCGACGGCCGACGACCGCCCCGTCGATGCCCTCGCCGACCGTGGTGACGATGCCGCCGACCCCGTTGCCGAGTACAGCCGGCAGGCGCGGTGTCATCGCCGGGTTGGGTGGCGCGCCTGCGCGGACCTGGGTCTCGACGAACGTCAGGCTCGCGAACTCGACCGCGACCAGCGCCTGCCCGGCTTCCGGGAGCGGGTCGGCCACGTCCTCCACCACCAGCCGGTCCGGTGGTCCGAACGTCCTCAACACAACCGCCCGCACAAGCGCCTCCTGGTCCGTTCTATCGGAGCGATCTGCTCCGGTATGGGACTATAACGGAGCGCAACGCTCCGACTAGTGGATATCGTCTCGAAGGCGTGAGCACGCAGAGCGACCGACCGCGTCGAGGACGGCAGGCCGAGGCGGCCCGCAACGATCGGCGCGTGCTCCAAGCCGCCCGCGAGGCCTTCGCCACCCACGGCGCCGCCACCACCGTCTCGATGATCGCGCAGCGCGCCGGCGTCGGAATCGGCAGCCTCTACCGACGCTACGGCAGCAAGGACGACCTCCTGCGCCAACTCTGCCTGCTCGCAATGGAGCAATCGATTCAGGCCGCACAGAGCGCTCTCGACAACCCAGACGCATGGACTGGCCTTACTGAGTACATCCAGACGTGCGTCGCCCAGGGGACCGGCGCGCTCGCTCCGCTGGCGGGCACGATCGACACCACTCCGGAGATGTGGAGTCTCGCGAGGAAAGGACGGCGAGCGCTGGAGCGACTCGTCGCCAGAGCCCGAGACCAGGGCGACCTGCGGCCGGACGCGACCGCGC
The DNA here is from genome assembly GCA_032160565.1 of Pseudonocardiales bacterium. GTDB lineage: Bacteria > Actinomycetota > Actinomycetes > Mycobacteriales > Jatrophihabitantaceae > RYN-117. Next base: position 2,767 of record JAVHVL010000255.1, read on the forward strand.
TCGACGTCGCCTGGCTGATCGAGCTGTTCAGCCGACTCTCCCCGGAGCGGCACGACACCGCCGCCCGCAGCCGACTCCTCGCACTCGCGCTCGACGGCCTGCACACCGGCGCCTCACAGCCCCTGCCCGGCCCGCTCCCCAGCGCCCGCCGCTATGAACGCCGCTGGCGCCGCCCCAAGCCCTGAACCACGCCACGAGCCGATCGCCCGTCACGTCGGCGACTCATGGCAGCTCCCGCACGGTGAGGCCGTTGTCGAAGGCGACGATCACGGCCGCGGCGCGGTTGCGCAGGTCTAGCTTGGAGAAGATGTGGTTGACGTGGGTCTTCACCGTGCCGGCGCTGATGACGAGCTCGGCGGCGATCTCGTCGTTGTTGCGCCCGCGTCCGATCAAGGTCAGTACCTCCCGCTCGCGTGCCGTGAGCGCGTCGAGCCCGGCGTCTTCGCGCCGCCGCCGAGTCGGTGTCGCGCGGTAGGCCGACAGCACGCGTCCGGTTACGGCGGGGTCGAGCCAGGCCGCCCCTTCGGCCACCGCCCGCACCGCGCGCTGCAGCTCGACCGCGGAGATCCCCTTCAAGACGAAGCCGGCGGCGCCCGCACGTAGCATCTCCGCCAACGCGTCGTCGTCATCGAACGTCGTCAGCGCGAGCACCGGCGGCGCGCCCTCCTCGGCCGTCAGGGCCCGCGTCGCGGCGACGCCGTCCACGCGCGGCATACGGACGTCCATCAGCACGACGTCGGGCCGTGCCCACCGCACCGCCGCCGGCACCTCGTCGCCGTCGGCGCACTCGCTGACGACCTCGAAACCAAAGCGTGCACGCAGGAGCCCGCGCAGCCCGGCCCGCACGAGGTCCTGATCGTCGACAAGCAGGACGCGGATCACGGCGCGCCCTCCTCGCCCGCGGAGCCCACCGGCAACCTGGCGTGCACGCGCCAGCCTTTGGCGTGCGGTCCCGCGACGCAATGGCCGCCCAGCGCCTCGGCGCGCTCGTGCATGCCGGGGGTGCCTCTGCCGACGCCGGTCCCGGGCGCCCCGCCACTGTCGACGACCAAGTCGACCCGATCCGGGGCGGAGGTGATCCGCACCGCCGCCCGGCTGCCGGCCGCGTGCCTGGCGGCGTTGGTCAACGCCTCCTGGAGGATGCGGTAGACGACCGAGCCGGTCGTGGCGGGCAGGCCGCCGAGGTCACCGTCGATGGCGATCGTGATCTCCGCGCCCGCCCGGCGAAAGCCATCGACGAGCTCGTCCAGATCGCCGATGCCCCGGGCCGGGGCGGTGGCGGCATGGCCCTGAGCGCTGCCCATCAGGCCGACCACGCTGCGCACCTCGTCGAGGCTCTGGCGACCCAGCCGCTCCGCCTCGGCCAGCGCGGCGGCTGCTTCCTCGGGTTCGTACTCGACGGCCAGGCGCGCGCTCGTCACGTGCAGCAGCGACACGGTCAGGCTGTGGGCGATCACGTCATGCAGATCGCGCGCGATCCGGTTGCGCTCCTCGGCCCGCGACCGCTCGGCCAGCCCGGCCTGCGCGTCGCGCAGCTGGTTGACCAACCCGATCTCGTGACGCACGAGCGTCGCGGCGCTCATCGAGAAGCTCACGCCGGCCATCCACGCGCCCCAGCCAGCGTCGTTCGCCATCAGCCACTCGAGACCGAACAGCGCCAGGCTGCCCAGCCAATAGATCAGCCCGTCCCACCGACGGCCGCCGAGCACGCACCATGCACCGAAGACGCAGACGGCGAACCAGCCGATGTTCGAGGCCCGGCCGCCGGCAAGCCCGGCGATCGCGACGGTGCCGAGCACCACTGCCGGCAGCGTGAAGCGCGCATCGAGGCGGTCGACGAGCAGCCCGGCGGCGAGCGCCACGGCCGCCGCGGCGAACGCCATGCCGGGGCTCTCCGGCAGCTTCGTGGCCAAGCCGATGATCACGAACCCCGACAGCGCCGCCAGGCCAAGCCAGTCCGCGCGGTGGACGACGCGGTCGATGCCGGCCCGTCCGCCGCCGGCTGTCACAGCGCCGATCGCCGTCCGGCCAGCAGCGTCGCCGCGACAGCGAGCAG
>JAVHVL010000266.1:0-2654 GCA_032160565.1 Pseudonocardiales bacterium
AATTCCCGCACGTGGACGGCCTGCCGGTCGGCGCGCACATCAGTCCCGAGAACGTCGACGTCGTCGAACTCGCGACCGAAGCAAGCCGCAACGGCACGTTCTACGTCGACGGGCTGCGGGCCGACCTGTCGCGGCAGGTGCCGCGCATGGCGGCCTGGCTGGTCGGCGAGGCGGTCATCGGCGCTGCGCTCGGCCTCGTCGTGGCCGTCGCGGTCAACCTCGCGATGCGCTACCTGCGCGGGTTGCCGAGGCGTGCGCACGAATGGCGGCTGCGGCTGATGCAGCTCGGTGGTGTCCTCGCTGTGGTCGCCTTGCTCGCCGGCTACGGAGCGCTCACCTACCACCCGAACTGGGTTCGACAATCTCGCACCACCGGCACGCTGGCTGCATTGCAGCTGTTCCCCGGCGATCTGACGCAGTACTACACACAGCAGTCCAAGGTGCTCGACGTCGTGAGTGCGATCGCCGGGATCCAGGCCCAGCTGCAGGACCGCGTGGAGCGATCCGACCTGGAGCCGCGTGCGTTCAACATCATGTTCGTCTCCGACATGCATCTCGGGGCGACCTATCCGCTCGTCGCCCAGTACGCGGCGAATTTCAACGTCTCGCTAATCGTCAACACCGGTGACGAGTCGGAGTTCGGCACCCGCGCCGAGATGACGCCGACGTATCTCGCGCAGCTCAGCTCGCTGACGAAGCAGGTGCCGATGATCTGGATGGCCGGCAACCACGACTCGCCGGCCACCGTCGACGTGATGCGCTCGATCCCCGGTGTCACCGTCCTCGGCACCAAGGAGACGCAGGGCGATGCGGCGTATTCGGTCGTGGCCCAGCAGCTGTCGATCTTCGGGTTGACCATCGCGGCGTTGCCGGACCCGCGCGTCTACGGCGGCCCCGGCGCGTACGGCTCCAACGATGACAAGGTCACATACGACCTGGAGCGGCGCGCCGCGGACCAGGCGGTGCGCGGGGTGCCGAAGACGCAGCAGTTCGACATTTTCGCCAGCCATGAGCCGGGGACCGTCGACCGGGTGCTCCACGACCTGCCTGGGCAGATCCGGCAGACGAATGCCGGCCACATGCACGCTCAGAACCCCGAGAGCGATGTGCAGCACAAGAGCGTGATCAGCCTCGTGGAGGGGACGACGGGAGCCGGGGGGCTGGACAACATCAACGGCCTGGAAAACATCAACCGCGGCGGCCCGGCACCGCCGATCGAGTTCAGCATCGAGTCCGTCGCGGCGAGCTGCCAGTTCACCAAGGTCGTGCGGTTCCAGCTGCAAGGGCCACCGCCGGGCCAGGGACCCGCGCCGCAGACCGGTCAGCAGGTCACCGCAACGACCCACTACTTCGACGCGCAGTCGATACAGGCCTTGCGGACATGCGGTGTGCAGCTCGGCAGGACGCCGGTGCAGAGCCTCGGCCTGTCCTAGGTGCCGTCGTCCTAGGTGCGTCGTCCTAGGTGCCGTCGTCAGGTGTGTCGGGCTGCTGCGCTTCTCGAGCGCGGCGGCGCTGCTCCTCGGCGCGGGCCCGCAACGAGGCCAGGAACTCCTCGTCGTCGTCGGGGTTGCTCGCCCGCCTGGGCGCCCGCGGCGCTGCCCAGGGCGACGTCCCTGGCGAGGTCCGTGGCTGCGCCGCCCCGGCCGTCCGCGCGGCGGCCTTGTTCCAGTTGCGGCCGGCGATCAGCCACGCGATCGAGCCCACGTCCGGCAGCGGGACCACGATGAACAACCAGACCAGCTTGGGCAGGTTGCGGATCTGCTCCTTGGGCGTGGTGATCACGTCGATGATGCAGAAGATCCACACGAACACGAACACCAGACCGAACACACCGCGGAACAGCAGCATTGTGATCCGGCCTCCTGATTCGACTCACTTGCATTGTGACTCATTCCCGCGCTGTCCGCTGTCGTGCCGCAGGGTAGGTTCGCGATCGTGCCTCGGCTCGCCGACCTGATCGCCGCTCTGGACGGGTGGTTCGACCCCCGATGGGCGGAGAGCTGGGACGCCGTCGGGCTGGTCTGCGGCGATCCGGACGAGCCCGTCGAGCGGGTGGTGCTGGCCGTGGACGCGGTGCCCGCGACGGTTGCCGAGGCGGTCGGCACCCGCGCCCAGCTTCTGCTCACCCACCACCCGCTGCTGCTGACGCCAGTGCACGGGGTGCCTGCCGACCACCCGAAGGGCGCCCTGGTGCACCGGATGATCAGCAGCGGAGTCGCTCACTTCGTCGCGCACACGAACGCAGACGTCGCGGACCCGGGTGTGTCCGACGCGCTGGCCGGGGTGCTCGGGCTCGCCGGCGTCCGGCCCTTGGATGCGCAGGCCGACGAACCGCTGGACAAGCTGGTGGTGTTCGTCCCGACTGCGGAGGCGTCACGGCTGATCGATGCGCTCGCCGCGGCGGGCGCCGGCGCGCTCGGGAACTATGACCGGTGCGCCTGGACGGCGGACGGTACCGGGACGTTCCGGCCGCTGGACGGGGCCAACCCAGCCATCGGGCAGGTGGGGCAGGTCGTCGAGGTGGCCGAGACCCGCGTCGAGATGGTGGTGCCACGAGCGCTGCGGGGCGCCGTTGTCACGGCGCTGCGCACGGCTCATCCGTACGAGGAGCCCGCGTTCGACCTGCTCCTCCAGGCGCCACAGCCGACCCGCCG
>JAVHVL010000313.1:0-5160 GCA_032160565.1 Pseudonocardiales bacterium
GTCCAGTGCTGCCCGCCTAGCTGCGGACCTAGTGGTGCCGCGCACCCGCACGTCGGGCCTGCTTACGGCCCGCGAGCGTCATCGGGACGGCATTTCACGTAGCCAAAGCGGCGTGACCACGCCGGAACGCCGAATCGCGAGCGGCTGTCGGCGTGCCTGACGGTTTGGACCGGGCGGTGTTCTGTGCGGCAAGCATCGTGGTGTGCTGGGTTCTCGACGGTTGCGGCGTCGCTTCGGCTGTTCTGCCCGGCTGGGCTTGTGCTGTCGGGCGAAGTGGACAGCGGTCAGCGCACTGAGATCAGCACGGTGTGGTCGGCGTTTCCGTCACTGAGGTCGACGCGCAGTCGCCAGGTTCCGCTGGTGAGGCCCTTGGTGGACAGGTTGAAGATGTATTGCCCGGACGCGGTGTCGTAGCGGAAGGTGTTGCCGCTGCTGGCTTGTGCGGTGGAGGTCGCTTCGAGGTAGCTGCCGTCGATGCCGGAGGACACCTTGGCCAGTGACAGGGTCGGGGTCAGGGCGCTCGCGCCGGCGGGGAGGCTGAACTTGACCGGGAGGGTGCTGCCGAGTTTGAAGATGGAGGAGCCGTCGGCGTTGATCGGCTGCAGATAGCCCGACCATGGCCGCGGCGGCACGGCAACGATGACGCCGAACGAGGCGGTTCCGGTGTTGTCGCGGGTGTCGGTCGCGGTGCAGGTGACGGTGGTCGTGCCGGGTGTGAAGACGGCTCCGGAGGCCGGTGTGCAGGTCGGGGTGACGGGTCCGTCGACGAGGTCGTTCGCGGTCGCGGTGAACATGACCGGCGTGCCGGCCGAGGTCGCCGCTGCCGCGGTGATGGGTGCGGGGACTGTGACCACGGGGGCGGTGGTGTCGACTACGTAGGCGGTGAAGCTGGCGGACGCGGTGCTGATGCCGTTGCTGGCGTTGCAGGTGATCGTGCTGGTGCCGAGCGGGAACGTGTCGCCGGAGGCGGGTCTGCAGTCCAGGGTCAGCGGGCTCTCGAGCGGGTCGGTAGCGGAGACCAGGCTCGCGTAGTTGATGGTGGCGCCGGCGGGCGAGGTCGCCTCGATAATCAAGGGGGCGGGCGGGGCGGTGACGGTGGGCGGTCCGGCGATCGGGCCGAACGCGGCCGAGGTGGCGGTGGCGTGTTGCCCGGTGCCGTCGGTCATGCTGACCGCGAGCCGTAGCCATTTGCCGACGGTGTCCGGCCCTAGCAGATAGTCGAGCCCGCCCGCGTCGGGGATGGGTGCACAGGTTCCTGCGTCAATGCTGGTGCAGGCTAGCCACTGCTGGCCGGTGGTGGCGTCGTGATCGCCGCCCCAGGAGCCGAGGTCGCCGTGCACGGTGGCGCCGGTATACGGGTAGCCGGTGATCGTGGGCGGGGTCAGGTTGACCGGCGCGGTGTAGTGCCGGGCCAGGCTGACGTCGGCAAGCAGCGGCCCGCACGGGAACTGCGGCGAGCCCAGCGTGCCGGTGGTTTGGCTGGTGAAGGTGAGGCTGTCCGCCCCGGCGCCGGCGACCTGGTAGTGGTAGTGCACCCAGGTCAGGGTCTGATTCTGGTTCGGCACCGCCGTCGCGAGCACCGGGCCGCCCGGGCTGGTGATGGCGGCGTGGTCCCACAAGATGCTCAGCTTGGCCAGGCTGTAGCCGCCGAAGCATTGCGGGTTCGCGGCCAGATCAAAGTCCAGGTCGTAGCTGAGCCCCGGCAGCGTGGGCAGTTGATTCTGCTCGATCGTCCCGGGCCCGGAGCCGTTCATGTCCAGGTAGTAGCCGCTCGCCGGCGGATCCGGCAGCCAGGCGTGGTGGTACCAGTCCACACTGCCCACGAACACCGTCCAGCCGGTCAACAGCGTCCGAGTGGCCGGGTCGGTCGCCGACAGTTCGGTGTACCCCGGCCCGGGTGGCGGCGCGGCCGCAGCCGGCGCGTCGAACGCGCCGTTCACGACCAGGTTCGTCGTGCTCGCGAGCGCCGGTGCAGCGGCTACGCACACCGCGGTCAGCGCCCCGGCAGTCAACGCGGCCACGGTCGCCGCCGCGCTCCGCCGGCCTCGAAACATCTTGTTGATCACGGTTCCCCCCGAAGAGATCGAACGGTTTGAAGCATCGACGCTACGAACGTCCGTGCCGGGCTACACCCCTCATCTGCGCAAACCCAATGCCACCGAGTCACGCCCACGCCGCACGCCTAGGTAAGCGCGAAGCCGGCGCTGCCGGCCTGCTGGCCGTCGACGACGATGCCGATCCGATAGCTGCCCGGCCCGATGTTGCGGGCGGCGAGGTTGTAGACGTACTGGCAGCTGCTGATCCGGAAGCTTGCGCCGCTGTCCGCCGTACTGCTGTAGATGGTCTCGTCCACGGTCTGCGAGGTCGACGCTCCGACCCGGGTGACCGTGATCGTGGCCGGCGGCAGGTCGCAGGTCGGCGTGCCGTTGTCGGTCAGCGTGAACTTGACCGGGACCACGCCGCGTTTCGCCGTGAAGGTGCTCGATCCGTCCGCGTTGATCGGCTGCTGGACGGTGGCCGCGCGGGTTGTCGTGACCGGCAACGTGAACGTCTCGGCGTACACGTTGTCGTCGCCGGTGGCCTCGCGCCGGCTCCACACGGCGTTCACCGTGCCGTCCGGTCCTGCCCAGATGTCGCTGAGCGACTCGTCCTCGGGCGTGTCGGTGAGCCTGAACAGCCGGTCGGTGGCCAGGTCGTAGGCGTAGAGGTCGAAGTTCGGCGTTGATGCGGTCGGGTCGTAGCTGTCGAAGACGACCACGTGGCCACTGATGTTCGCGTTCTCCTGGATCGATGGCAGGGCGAGCTGGCCCTCCGGTCCGCCGCCGACCGGCTGCCAGAAGATGTCGTTCTCCTCGAGCGGGAGGTCGCGGCCGTAGACGACGGTGTTGCCATTGGTGTCGGGCAGGGTCGACTGGTCGGCGCTGCTGGTGAGCGCCGTCGCGGTCCAGGTGGTGCCGGTGCGCACCGCCGCCCAGACCTGGCAGCCACCGGCGACGCTGGTGCACTTGGCCCACGTCACGGTGTTGCCATCAGCGCTGACCGCCGGGTCGCGGTCGTACAAGCCGTCGTCGGTCAGCCGGATCAGGCCGTGCGTGTCGAGGTCGTAGACCACGATCTCCGGCGCAACGAGCGCGTTGAGCCCGAAGTCCTGCCAGGCGACGGTGCCGCCACCGACGGCAGCCGTCCGACGGTTGCTGGCCGGCTGCGGGTCGAGCTCGACTGGGTCACCGCCGGCGGCGATGTCGAAGGAATACAGCGTGCTTGCCGGCGGCCAAGTGGATGTAGACGACGGTCGTCCCGCTGATGTCGGACAGCGAATCGGTCCCGTCGACGTTCGGGATCATGGCGTCGGAGCCGGTGACGAGGTTGTGGTAATGAATCCGGCCGCTCGAGGATCCGGCGCTGAAGTCGGTGTAGACGATCCAGGCGCCGCTCACGTGCGGATCGGTCTGATCCCCGGCGGCCGTGGCCACCGGCACGACCGTGCCCGCGAGCGCCCCCTCCGTCGTCGCTCGGGCCGGCCGCAGACCGAAGCCGAGGGCCAGCACAGCCAGGCCGGCGACACCCAGCGCGCGGAATCGTCTTGAAACGCTCGTCATGACCTACCTACCTCTGGATATCGGGTGCCGTTGGGCGGGTCGCCTGTTCGGCGTTGACGGCGTCGTGCAGTGCGGCGAACAGCTCGGTCCATCCCGCGAAGGTGCGCACCGGTCCGTCGCCGGCCGAGACGCGCCCGCTCACCGGGTCGGCGTCTCGGTCCACGTCGATGTGCAGCGGCAGCGGATCGGGCACGGGATGGAGCATCGCCGCGTGACGGCCAGCGTGGCATCGTGGGCGCGACCACGAGCATTTCGGTCGACGGCAAATGTGGGCAGCGGGCCGCGGTGTCCCTACAGTTCGGGGGTGAGATCAACCGCCGAAGCAGGTGCGCTTCTGGAGCGTGGGCGCGAGCTCGCGACCCTGCGGCGGTTGGTCGGGTCGGCGAGCGAGGGCGCGGGCGCCGCTGTCCTCATCACCGGGGAATCCGGCATCGGCAAGACGGCACTGGTCGCGGCCGGCTGCGCGGTGGCCTCGAACGCAGGCCTCTCGGTGTCCTCGGCACGTGCCGGGGAGTTGGAGAGCGAGTTCGCGTGGGGCGTGGTGCGCCAGCTCTTCGCCGGCGCGGTGAGCGACGCGCGCGAGGACCGGCCGGGCTGGTTCTCCGGAGCCGCCGCGCTGGCGCGCCCCGCGCTGGGCGTCGAGTCAGCCGCGTCTGCGGTCGATGCCTCTTACGGGACGCTGCACGGCCTGTATTGGCTGACGGTGAACCTGGCTCAACGCGGACCGCTGCTGCTCGCCGTGGACGATCTGCACTGGGCTGATCCGCCGTCGCTGCGCTTCTTGGCGCATCTGGTTGCGCGGATCGCCGAGTTGCCGATCCTGCTGCTGGTGGCCAGCCGCCCGGTCAGCTCGGACGCCGCACCCGGGGCGGCGGGGCTGGTGAGGCGCATTGCGGCCGATCCGACGGTGACCGTCGTGCATCCGGCGACCTTGGGTGCGTCGGCGTGCGCCGCGCTCGTCCGCGACGCACTGTCGAGCGAGGCGACCGACGACTTCTGCCTCGCCTGCCAGGAGGTGAGCGGCGGCAACCCGTTCCTGCTGCGTTCACTGGTCGCCGACCTCGCGGCGGAACACGTTCCGCCCGGCCCAGCCTCCGTCGAGCACGTGCGGCGCATGACGCCCGCCGCGGTATCGGCGAGCGTCCTGCTTCGCCTCGCGCAGCTGCCGAAGAGCGCGTTGGACCTCGCCCGCGCCGTCGCGATCCTCGGCGGGCCGGTCGAGCTTCGGCCGGCTCGTCTACTCGCCGGGCTCGACGTGGACCAGGCCACGGACGCCGCCGGAGCGCTGATCCGCGCCGGAATCCTGCGCGGCGAGAAGACGATCGCCTTCGTCCACCCCTTGGTGCGCTCGGCCGTCTACCGAGATCTCGCCGGCCCCGAACGCGGCCGCTGGCATCACCGGGCGGCCCGCCTGCTCGCCGACGAGCACGCGCCATTGGAGCGCATCGCCCTACACCTCGTCGAGAGCCTGCCCGACGCCGACGCGTGGACGGTCGGGCAGCTTCGCGCCGCCGCCGCGGACGCGTCGGCGCGGGGTGCCCCGGAGATCGCGGCCGACTAC